>CADBJA010000026.1 GCA_902794945.1 Oscillospiraceae bacterium | reverse complement strand
TTGGGGAGAGGAGAAACAAACGGAACAATACTAAAGGATTTGCTCGCAAATTCTTTCTATTGTGTAGTTTGTTTGGACGAGCGGGTGTCCCGCCCACCATTCTTCTTTCTTCTTTCGGGCGGATGGTATCCGCCCCTACTTGTGCCTTGTGCCTTATGCCTTATGCCTTATGCCTTATGCCTTATGCCTTATGCCTTATACCCATACAAGGCGATGCCATTAAAATAACCGCTTAAGGGTGCCCTTAAGCGGTTATTTTGCTGCATTATTCTAATGTGTTTTATGATAATACCATCAATATTATTTTATAATAACAGTGGTATAAACATATTGTGCGCCGGCGTCATAATTGCGGCTGCCGGTGCATACTACGCGGATTTTTAACCTGTATATTCCTTTGCCCAAACCTTTTTGAATCACAAGTTTACCCGCTTTGTTCATTTTAAAGAATGAACGGACATTCTTTTTGGCTCTGGTGACTGATACAAGCGTATAGGCGGCTTTACCGACACCTTTTTTGTTAACCTTTATCAGTTTGGAGGCGCTTGCGCTCTGCGCTTTTTTGGACTGTTTTAGCGAAAGGGTTTTGCCTTTCACTTTGAGCGGATTTGTCGCTTTTTCTATTTCAAATTCAGTACTGAAATCACCGGTATATTTCGGGTGATTGGGCTTGATTTTGATATAAGCGGTACCCGTGCCGGCGTTCACATTGTTTTTATAAGTAACCGTGTAGGCGCTTGCGGGTATGATTTCGCCGTACTCATCCTCAACTTCAACTTTTGGTTTGTGCGCTTTGCCGTTATAAACCAAATTCAGTTCCGGCATGGAAATGCTGAAAATATGCCTTTTGGCAACTGTAAGCGGCACTACCGTGGTACCGACGCCCTCCACCGTAATATACACATAGCCGCTGCCGTAATCTTTTGCGGTGATTTCTGCCGTATACGGGTTATCGGGATTGACGGTAAGCGAGAAATACTTTTTGGCATTGTCGGACAGTTCCCATGCAATATCGGGAGCGTCAAAGCCGAAAATATCCGTATTTCCTTTAAATCTGACGCGGAAGGTTTCGGATACGTCTTCAGTACCTCTTTCAAAAATGTTGTTGCCAAGCACGGATAGTTTCAGGTTGTCTTCAACTTTAGTGCAAAAGCCTTTAATGGGGAAGTTATCAAAACTCATCAACTCAGCCGAACCGGAACCGAAAATAGAATCTCTGAATGATGAATCACTGTAATCGTTCCATTTGCCATCCATACAAATAAAACTTTCATTTTTGTTTACCACGCCTTGGGTCCAGGTGGGTTGCTCCATCATTTGGGCGAATACCTTGCCGTAAGAAATCGGCAGATTTAATCCGTATTCTCCTTCGGGTGTGATGTGAGTTTGTACAATGGCGTAGTGCTGGTCCTTTTGCACCAAAATCGGCGTTTCTAAATCCACTTTGTGGTAACCGCCGAATTCATGGGTGGATTCGGTGGTGGCAACAAGTTTACCGTCAACAGGGGTTTCAAAGTTATCGGCAAGCAGGTAAATTTGGTGAATTACCTTTGTGCCGGGGTAAGTGGTTTCACACGATACCTGTTCTAACTGCTCGGCGCAGGTTGCCTTGAATACATTTGCCATTTTTATTTCATTTTCCGAACTGCCGCCGCTGATATCATTGACCGGCATATAATCGTGAGAATCAATAACAAATGAATCATCTAAAGAACTGTCAACATTGGTTTTATCAAACTCCAGCGCCTCGGGCATACCGATAGATTGGTCATAATAAGAAATCCAGAAATAGCCGGTGTGTTCGCCTTTTTCATTTTCCAATCCCCAGCCGGGGCCTTTGTCGGGAAAACTTCTCTCCTCCGAACCCCAACTGTTCTTCACAAGCCATGCGCCGTCTGCCGGCGGGTTATGGCCTTCTACAAAATTCTCTTTGGGGTAAGCGTCATCCCAACCGATGATGGCAACAGCGTGGTTGGCGCTTTCTTCGGTTGTGTAGGTATAGTGCGCCCAGTTTTTGCTGATATACTGACCGTCTCCCGCCTCTTGACTCGGCATAGAAGTATCGGCGGCAAAACCGATTTGCACGGCGCGCTTATTTGTTAACATTTTTTTGATTGCCTGTGTTCCCGCAGGGTTATAGGTATATTCGTTTGTTTCTTCATCTATTTGTGCGGGAGAGGGCAACATAAAAGATTCTTTGAGGGTAAAACTTTTTTTGAATCGGTATTCCTCGGCAAGCGACCAATCATCTTCATCGTCATAACAGTAGGGAATCGCTTTTTTTACGCCGTCAATTACCTTGGTGGTATATTCGATGGAATTGTTTTTACCTTTATAAATAAAGTCGGAGTTTGTGTCCTCCAACACGGGGCCGATACCCGATGCGAATAAACTTGTGGCAAAAAACGGTACGCCGCCGCCGTTGAGTTGGTCTTGAAAAGTTACGCTGGGGAATGCATGCGTACCTTCGCCGTTTTGCGGGTTATTCGGGTCATCAATCGCGCGGCCGACAAAATTCACCAGATGCTTTTCGGAAAGGTCCAGAGTTTGTGCATCATAATCATGTTTGTCGGCAATTCCGCTGCCCAAAATGCTGGTTTCCGCCGCCGCGATAGCGGCAAAGCCCCAACAGGTACCGAAGGGGTTTTGGAATTTAACGGGTGTTACATAATTTTTATCACCTATGCCGTCACCATTCGTATCAACATTTCTTAAATCAAACGCAGACGGGTAGTTTTCGGTTGATTTAAGGGTGTTTGAAACGTAATTAAACGGGTCATTGGCAGGGTCTTGGATTTGTTGAGCCAGTTTTTTTACGGAATCGGTTTTAGCCGGTGCCACCGCCTTCTCGCTTTGCGCAAACACGCTTAGCGGTAAAATGGTTGTTATTATGACAGCAGCCATAATTGCAGATAAGATTTTTTTCATATAATGACCTCCTTGGTTTTTGCTATGTTAAAAAGCGGTGTGAGAGTGCCGCTTTGCAAGGACATGAGCCTATATCATAGTTTTGTAAGGCGGAGCGTATTTATTTTTCACTTGTTAAAAATTCAAACTTCGGGATGAGGGCGTTCCACTCGGCATAGGCGGGGTCATTGCGCTTATCTTTCAAATGATAGGTTTCGGCTAAATACTTACCCAAAAAGGCGTTTACCTTTTTCGCACCCCTGAAGTTTAAGTGGTCGCCGGCATCTGCCGTGTCGGTATGCCAATCAATCTTAATCTCTTTTTGCAGGTTTAAATCCAAATAATCTACCCCTGTTTTTTCGGCAAGTTGCACCACGGCATTATGCTTTTCATAGGTCCAGTTTTTGGTGCTTGGGGTACTGATAAAGAGCACCTGAACGCCTTTTTGTTTACAATATTCTACAATGCGCTCTACATATTTTGCGTTCGTTTCGGGAATGGGCTTGATTTTATCGGTCGGTATCATATGCTGTTTGTTTTGCCCTTTGGTGGTCATTTTCGCATATTTATACCCCTTCATATCATCTTTCCATGTGTAGTCGGCAGATTTCATTTTAATGGGGGATATGATTTTCCACCGATTATGGTATTGAATAATCGAAAACATATTTTCAATTCGCGTGATAAACGCATTATCCGAGCGCATTTTGCGGTAAAAGGCATAGGTTTCCAACACCACGAGTTTCGGCTTTTGGTGCTCGAGTGCTTGGTGCACAAAACTCTCGGTTAGTGAAATATACTGCGAGGAACTGGCGCACACAAATGAGGGGAAGCCTTCATCGCGCCACATCTGTACCGGCGAAAAGGCGGTGTATGCCTCACTGTCACCAAATAAAATCACATCAATCGTGTTATCTTCTTCTGCCAGCAAACCGTTGGGCTTTACATCTTGCATGGTAATATCTTCCGACTGCTGCGGGTAGAACCAATACGAGAGCAACAGCAATACCAGTGCAAGCAATAAAATAAAGATTGCGGCGCCGGCAAGTTTTCTGAATACTACTTTTTTATCCATTTTCGGCACCTCCTAAAAGTTTGCATAAATCGGGTCAATCGGAATGTAGCCTGCGCCGTAGGCACCGAATACCACGGTGTAAACCACAAGCAACATATAAATCGGCCAACGCACAAAAATCGGTGTGGATGCAATCAGTTCTCTCGGGTCTTTGCCGCGCTCTTTTAAAATGCCCACGGTCAAGACTATGGCGAGGGTGACACATAAAATGATGATGTCGTGCCCGTCTAAACCCAAAGAAAGCACCGAACCGTCAAAAATAGATTTGAAGGTGAAGCGGGTAAAGAGCGTTTTGAGCATACCGAGTGCATCATGCAAACCGCGTGAGTTAAATATCATTTCACCGATGCAAACGAGCAGCGCCGTACGCAAAATGGTGAAGATTTTATAAGGCAGTTTATGTCGGTCAATATGTAACTTGGCAAGCAATTTGTTAGACAGCGGCAAAATGAGACTGCCCAATGAAATGAGCGCAAAGTGATACATACCGAAGAAAATATATTCCCAACCGGCGCCGTGCCATAAACCGTTGCAAAGCCACACGCAGAAAAAGGCGATAATGCTTGCGGGGAGCGGTCCGTAATCTCTGCCGAGTTTTTTACGGCAGTTTTTGGTCATTTTTTTCATCGGTTTGCTCATGGTCACGGGGTAGAAGATATAATCTCTAAACCATGTGCCGAGCGTGATGTGCCAGCGCTGCCAAAATTCGGAAATGCTTTTTGCAAAAAACGGTTGGCGGAAGTTTTCGGGTATTGTGACACCGAACATTTCACCGCTGCCGATGACCACATCAATCGTGCCCGAGAACTCCGTGTAGAGTTCTATCGTGTACAAAATGGCACCGAGCAAAATCAATCCGCCGTCATAATTAAATGCCTCGTGGTCTTTAAAAATGGTGGTGACGATAATGTTTAAGCGGTCGGCAATCACAATTTTCTTTAAAATACCGAACGCGATACGCTGTGCGCCGAAAGTGACATTGCGGTAGTGCAGTCTTTCGCCCGACCACAATTTTTCGGCAGTGTCGGCATAGCGGCAAATCGGTCCTTCCATAATCACGGGGAAGAACGACATAAACAGCGCCACACGACCGATATTTTTATCGGCTTTTATTTTTTCTTTGTACACATCGTGAATATAGGATACCGCCTGCAGGGAGTAGAACGAAAGCCCTATCGGCGCCGCAAAAGCGGGTACAGAAACCCTCGCAGAAGAGTGTATCAGCTTTAAAAAGAGGTTCACATTGACAAAGAAAAACGGTGAGTACTTAATCACGGCAAGAATGCCGATATTAATGAGTACACCGAGCAAGAGTACCAACAACTGGTTGCGCCCGCTTTTTTTCTTGATTGCTTTTTTCTGCTCTTTATTTTCGGCTTCTTTCACAAGCGCATTGCGCTTGTCTTTGAGTTTATTGAGCCACAGGGCAATGAGATATATGCTCACAATAGAGATGAGAATATAACAGATTAACCACTCGCTGATAAACCAGAAGAAAGTAAAACTTGCCGCCAACAGCACAAACGGTCTTACCTTTTTGGGCAAAATCGTGTACAGCAGTATCACCGCGGGCAGAAAAATTGCCAAATAGGCGATTGAGATATAGGATGTAAATTTCATATTAAATCTTTGCTTTTATACTTTCTGCTGAAATTAATCTTCGTCTTGTAATCTTTGAATCATTGCCCACAAAGCGGCAGCGGAATTAAAGTTTTCCGGCTTAATTTCTACGGTCGGGATAGAAATATCAAACTCATCCTCAATCTCTGCCACAAGAGAGATGATTTGTAGGGAGCCTAAAATGTGGTCGTCAATAAGCGTGGTGCAGGTTTCGTAATCTGCATCGGGTTGAATGTCTTCCAAAATTTCAATTAAAGTTTCCATAATATAATTCTCCTTTTATGATTGTTCTTTTATATTTTTGATTTGCTTCCCGCCGTTACTTCGGCATATTTTTCGTGAAGGGTATTCCACTCACTGTATGCGGGGTCGTTTCTGCGGTCTGCTAATTCAAAATTATTCTTTATATAGTTACCGAAATAAGCGGTTGTTTTGGTTGCACCGAAGTAGTTAACATGGTCGCCTCTGTCACATGTATCTTTACTCCAGTCTAATCCGATGGCGTTTTCCAAATTCAAATCAATATATTTCACGCCGTATTTTTTTGCTAAATCCGTAACGGTATTGTGTTTGGCATAGTTCCAGTTTACCGTGCTCGGCGCACTCACAAATACCGGCTCAACGCCGTGCTTTTTACAGGTGTTTATGATGGATTCCACATACGATTCATTTGACGCGGGCAACGGTTTTCTTTTCCCGGTGGCTTTCATATAGTCTTTCTTTTTAGAAGGATTTACAATACTAATATATTTAAAACCTTTTAATGCATTGTTCCAGAAGTAGTCATCCTCATTCTCGTTCACATTAGCCGGGTCAAAGTTTTTCCACAAGTTGTGGTATTGGAATACCGGAAATATGCGCTCAAGGGTGGATTCGAGCGGTTTATCCGCCGTCATTTTCCGAAACATGGCATTGGTTTCCAAAAAGACCACTTTCGGTTTTTGGTGCGCCAAACTTTGTTTGACAAAACTGTCTGTGAGTGAAATGTATTGCGAGGCGCTGGAGACTACATAAGAACTAAAGCCATACTCCTCCCACATCTGCACCGGTGAAAAGGTGGAAAACGCCTCGCTGTCACCGAAAATGAGCACATCTATTGTATCATCCGGCTCGGCGAGTAAGCCGTAAGGCTTTACATCTTTCAAAGCGTCCGTATCAGGTGTTTTTTCATTAAAAAACACGGATAACAGCACTACCATTGCCACCGCTGCCATTACAAAAGCGATGCCGAGTAACCATTTTTTCAATGTCGGGTTCATTTTCTTTTGCATAATATCACCTCCTTAAAAGTTTGCGTAAATCGGGTTAATCGGAATGTACCCTTTGCCGTAAGCACCAAATATGATAATAACGGCAAGCATAGTTAAGAAGATGAGAAAACGCACTGCAAATGGTTTGGCCGCAATTAGATCACGCACGCTCCTGCCTTTCTCCCGCATTATGCCGACAATAAGCACAATAACAAGAATAACGGCAACGATAATGTAATCGAATCTATCCATCCCGATGGTGAAAATACCGCCGTTGAAAAAGGCTTTTAAACTGAATCGGCTTACCAAAATTTTAAACATTTTAAACCCTTCGTTTAAACCTCTGGCATTAAAGAACATTTCACCAATGCACACTAAAATACAGGTGCGCGCAACGGCAAATATTTTGTAGGGTATGCTTTTGCGGGAAAGGTGCAGTTTCTCAAATAATTTATTAGACAGCGGCAGTACCAATGCCCCTAATGAAATGAGCGCAAAGTGATACATACCGAAGAAAATATATTCCCAACCGGCGCCGTGCCACAGCCCGTTGCAAAGCCACACACAGAAAAAGGCGATGATGCTTGCGGGCAACGGTCCGTAATCTCTGCCGAGTTTTTTGCGGCAGTTTTTGGTCAATTTTTTCATCGGTTTGCTCATGGTCACGGGGTAGAAAATATAATCCCTGAACCAAGTGCCGAGGGTGATGTGCCAGCGTTGCCAAAATTCGGAAATACTTTTTGCAAAAAACGGCTGGCGAAAGTTTTCGGGGATTGTGATGCCGAAGATTTCAGCACTGCCAATCACAATATCAATCGTGCCGGAAAACTCCATATACAATTCAATTGTATACATCACGGCACCTAAAAGAATAATGCCACCGTCATAATTGCAATATTGAAATTCCCTGAAAATGGTTGTGACAAGCAGATTGGTTCTGTCGGCAACCACAACCTTTTTCATAATCCCATAGGCAATGCGCTGTAAACCGTAGGTAAAGTTTTTGTATTCAATTTTTTTGCCTTCCCACAACGGGAGTGCCGTGTCGGCATAGCGACAAATCGGGCCCTCCATAATAATGGGGAAGAAACTCATATACAGTGCAAGGCGGGCAAAGTTTGTATCTGCTTCCACCTTGTCTTTATATACATCGTGAATGTAAGAAACCGCTTGCAGTGTATAAAAGGAAATACCGATACACGCATGAAATTTCGGTAACGGGAGTTTGATTCCGATATTGAACATCGCAAACACCTGATTAAAGGTGGTCAGAAAAAACGGTGAGTATTTTAATACCGATAATATGCCGATGTTGAGTATAATTGCCAGCGATACAATGAAAAGTTGTATGCGCGTGTACCGGGCTTTGATAATTTTCTTTTCTTCTCGGTTCTCTGCCACCGTGCGTGCTGTTTTGCACCGCTCTTTTTGCTTTTTTACAAGCAACGCCGCTACATATACACTCAAGGCGGTCACTACTAAGTAGATAATAAAGAAGTGGCTAATCAGGTAGGCGAAAGCCACACTTGCCGCTAAGAGTACATAGGGTTTTGCTTTTTTGGGCATTACCGCATACAGCAACACGACTGCCGGTAAAAAGAGTATTAAATAGGCTAAGGAAATATAGGAATTCATGCAATAGGGTATGTGCGAAAAGGACTTTTGCAAAAAGGTTTTTGCAAGAGGCACTTTTGCTTTTAGTTAATAATTAAGTTTATAAGTTTCGGCATTGCCGCGCAACTGCTTGGTATCTTCATTTTCATCTACAATGATAACAGCGGGGAGCGCACGGCTTAAAAACAGGGATATGCCTTCTGTCACACAGTAGGCGCCGGTGTTTTTAAATATCACCGTGTCACCGATTTTAAAATCGGCAATCGGTAAGCCTTTCACGAGTATATCATTCACCGTGCAAAGCGAACCGCATAAGTTCCACTCTGCCGGCTCCCCCTCACGCGGCGGGTAAATCTCGTGGCTAGGGTGCTTCATTGCCATAAACTGCCCGAAATAGGTTAAGTGGTGAATGCCGCCATCCATAATCGCATAGTTTTGCGCGTGGTTGGTTTTGATATCCACCGCCTTAGTGAAGTAGCTGCCGCAAGAGGCGGCAATGCTTCTGCCAAGTTCAAGGGTAATGTGGCAATCGTATTCCAAAGTATTTAAAATTTCGGTGAAAGAGGCGAGGAACGCATCTTCATCAAACGTTTTTTCACCCTCAAAATAGTATACCGGGAAACCGGTGCCGTATTCTAATTCTTTTGCATCAAAATCATACACGGTTTTCAGTTTATTTAAAAACTCACTTAAATGCGTGATTTCCCTTTTGTATTTTTTGAGCGAAGTTTTTTGTGTGCCCGAGAAAAACTGAATACCGCAAATGTCGATTTCGGCATTGTCTTTTTCGGCTTTCACAATACTTTCAATATCTTCTTCGTTCATACCGAACTGGTTGCCGCTTGTTAAGCGCAACAAAATTTTAATTTTTTTGCCGGTTTCGTGCGCCGCGGTTTTTAATAGGGCAAACTGCTCTAAACTCTCTGCCGTGTAGTGACCGGCACAGTTATCGGAAGCGATGTGCCCCTCTATGAGTTCCGGTGTTTTATATACGCCGGAGATAACCAACTTTTCGGGTGCAATCGCCTGCTCTGTGCAAATGGCAAGTTCACCGGGGGAGCAGACCTCGTAGCGGTCAATCATATCCGCAATGTAAGGGGATATAAAGGTGTTTGCCTTTACAGCATAACACAGTTCAATCTCCTGTGGCAAATGTGCTTTTAAGTAAGCCACACGCGCGCGCAACACGCCTGCATCAAAGGTATAAAACGGGGTGGGGTAACGCTCAAGTAATGCTTTTTTTAATGCATCTGTCATTTTTTGATTACCTTCTCTCTCAATGCCTTGCGGTCAATTTTACCGTTTTTGGTCAGCGGCAATTCTTCTACCTTGCGCAGTGCGCCGGGAATCATATATACAGGCAATTTTTCTTTTAATATGCCGAAAAGTTCGCGGCGCTCAAACTTGCCGATGTAAAAGCCGTAAAGTTTACTTTTCTTTTCATCAAAAATGCAACAACAGCGCTCTATACCCTCTACACCGTGGACCGCTCGTTCAATCTCTTCGAGTTCAATGCGGTGCCCCATATGCTTGATTTGAAAATCTTTTCTGCCGCTGAAAAATAAATCACCGTTTTCATCATAATATCCCAAGTCACCGGTGCGGTAAATTGTTTCAGGGTAATAGGGGTTGAGCGGGTTTTGCACAAATGCTTTTGCCGTTTGCTCGGGGTTATTAAAGTAGCCGGGCGAAAGGGCAGTGCCGCTCACGCAGATTTCACCGGGTTTGCCGGTTTCGCATACTTCTTTATTATTTTCATCAAGCAGGAATACACGCTCATTCTCAAACGCTTTGCCGATGGGGAGCACTTCCCGTTCTTCACTGCGGTCTACAATATGGTAAGTGCAGTTACAGGTGATTTCGGTCGGACCGTAGAGGTTCACAAACATTGTTTCGGGCAATGCCGCTAACCACTGCTTTAAATGCTTTGCGGGCATCACTTCACCGCTAAAGAGGATTTTTTTCACCGTTTGCGGTGTTTTGTAATCGAGTGCATGAAAAGTGGTGATTAAGCACAGTGCCGAGACTGCCCACACCATCACCGTAATCTCGTTTTCACACACATAATCGAGCAACTGTGTGGGTTGTGAAAAATATTGCTTGGGTACAATCACCAGCGTAGCACCGAGGCTGATGGCAGAATAAATATCTTTGACCGAAACATCAAAATCAAACGGTGCCTGATTGGCGAACACATCGTTTTCGCTCATGCCGAAAGTGGCGGTGAACACGCCGATAAAATCAATCACCGAGCGGTGGTTAATAATAACGCCTTTCGGCACACCGGTAGAGCCGGAAGTAAAGTTGATGTAAAGCGGGTCGGTATCTGCCGCACCGCCGCGAATGGCGGTGAGTGCTGCTTCATTCACCGTATGGGTGAGCAGGGTGTCAATATCGAGCACGGTATCATCCTCGCCGAAGATTGCGGCGGCAATCTCTTTGTGCGCCGCGTCGGTAATGACCGTGTCGGCACCGAGTACCGTTTTAATTTGCCGTAATCTCGAAACCGGCAGCTCCGGGTTCATTAAAATATAAAAATTGCCGGAATAGACAATGCCGAAAAAGCCGGCAAGGGTTTTGCAACCTTTTTCCATTAACACCGGTATCGGCTTTCTTACCTTGCCCGTTTCGGCTAAAGCGGAGCCGATGCGGCGGCTGTTTTCAAGCAACTCGGTGTAGGTAAATGCCGTCACATCGTCTTTCACGGCAGTTTTATCGCCCACACGCGCTGCGGAAGATTCTAAAAACTGTAATACATTTTTCGGGGTCTGCATAATCTGTCCTTTTATAATATATTAATATTTTGGTATATAAGCGTGAATATTATACTACATTCTATGACGGAATTCAAGATGAAAAAACAGGAAGTGACAAAATTCTAATTTATGCCACCTTTGCGGTGGCTAAATTAGAATTTAGCGGAGTAAACTCCGCATTAGAGAATAGAGAAGAGTGAATAGAGAAGAGTGAAGGGCGGGGCACCCGCACCCGTTGCG
>CADBJA010000025.1 GCA_902794945.1 Oscillospiraceae bacterium | reverse complement strand
CTCGCGATGGACACCCTTGTCTTTGGCTAACAGTTCCTACTGCCAAGTCTGTAGCGGACTTTCACCGCCGAGTAAATACGCATGCCAAGCGCACTTGCAAAAATTCCTGAAACCGATTAGTTTCAGGAATTTTTATAATTTGCCTATTTGGCGAGTGATTAACGCCTGCCGGGTCTGCCGTTTTGATTACCGGTGTTGGGACATTCGCCCTCATAATCCATCGGTGTGTCACAACCGCATACATTGCAATTACCGCCATTTTGCGGGAAGAATGCATCGATCGGAAAATCAAAACTTCTGAACACGTCACAAGGTGAATCATTATCTGCATTGCACTCTTTTTCCGGCACGGCGAATTCATATGCCGGTAAGGTAACCTGCACATCACGGCTTAACTGCATAATAGAGAACAAGCCGAGTGTCACTACTGCCTTTTGCTCGCCGGTATTTTGCACGATTGTACCGCCCATTGCTTCATTGACCGCTTCGGGGATTTGCACACAATCCGGTCGACGATTATTCACTAAATCACTGCCGAGTACCATCGGCTCCATCGCCTGTACTTTGGCAACCGGTGCCGTAACGGAAGCGGGCAACGGCGCCGTATCGGCACTGGAGAATGTATTTACTTCACCGCTTGCACCGTATAACATACTGCGTTTTGTAAAGGTACATACACCTTGCATCGCATCCGGTGTGCCGCTGCCGGCTTGGTATACATTAAAATCCACCAAAAAATAATATGTACACTCTACCGCATAACAACCACGGTTATAAGAAACTTCATCCATATCCACATAAGCGGTTAAAATAGAGCAATTTGTTGCTTTTACGGAACAAGCGGTTTCTACCAAAGCCGCATCCTGTTCGGGAAAAACAACCTCTAAATTTTCCAAGCAATCCCTGTCGGCACAAGAATCATAAATTCTTGTAATATCTGCACTCAAGGCATTATTACAAGGCGCAGAGCAAGCGTTTTGGCGCGTTCCTCTGCCGTTTGAATTAGGCATTTTATTTCCTCCTTTTAAATTGTAAGCCGCAACGGCTTCACTGTCATTGTATGACAAAGAAGGAAAAATAGTGATAAAAGTATATTTATTTTTCTATACTATTATAACACAACAAATATAACATAACAAAAAGCCGACTACGGACATACATCCGAGTCGGCTTAATTGTTATGATACAAAATTACTGTTCAACTGCGTAAACAGACACCTTGCGGCGATTTTTATCATATCTCTCATATTTAACCTTACCGTCAATCTTTGCGTAGAGAGTATCGTCACTGCCGATACCTACATTATTGCCGGGGTGAATATGTGTTCCTCTTTGTTTGTAGAGAATGTTACCTGCAAGTACAAACTGACCGTCAGCCTTCTTGGCGCCAAGGCGCTTGGATTCACTGTCTCTACCGTTCTTTGTAGAACCCATACCTTTTTTATGAGCAAATAATTGGATGTTTAATCTAATCATCTTGATTCCTCCTATTAAGATACAGTTATGTTTTCGGGGTACTGTTCAGCCAACTGCTCTAAATGCAGTTTTAAGCCGCTGAGTATACCCTGTGATGCCTCGGATGTTCCCCCGTTAAAAAGCAAATATCCTTCTTCCGCTTTGACTTCGGCTGCTTCACCCAACACTTCCGTAATGGTGTTTGCCGCCATAATGGCTGCAGAACTCACTGCGGCGCACACAATATCGGTGCCGTGTTCGGAAAACAGTGCATGACCTGAAATTTCAAAGCCTGTCAGTTTACCGCTTTTTTGAGAGAATGAAACCGTAATCATCAGCCGACAATCTCGGTAATCTCAACCTTGGTGTAGGGTTGACGATGACCTAA
Organism: Oscillospiraceae bacterium; assembly: GCA_902794945.1. Classification (GTDB taxonomy): domain Bacteria; phylum Bacillota; class Clostridia; order Oscillospirales; family Acutalibacteraceae; genus RUG714. Next base: position 9,699 of record CADBJA010000025.1, on the reverse strand, counting down.
CTTGCGCTTTTCGTTCTTCTTGGGCTTATAAGTCATTACAACGATTTTCTTGGCTTTGCCGTTCTTGAGAACCTTTGCTTCCACTTTTGCACCCTCAACATACGGTGTGCCGACTTTAATTTCATCTGCACCAACAGCAATTACTTTGTCAAAAGTAACGGTTGATTCTTCTTCAGCAGCGAGTTTTTCAATGTAAATTACATCGCCTTTTTCAACCTTGTACTGCTTACCGCCTGTTTCGATAACAGCGTACATTTTCATTTACCTTCCTTTATTAGTCTCGCTACGCTGAGGCACCGAATTCGGTTTATGTACTGCAAAACGCATAGTACGCCCTTGGTATGCGGCAGTTGGTATTCTAACATAGTGAAAACAATTTGTCAATAATTTAGTGAATATTTTTATTATTTTTATAGGCTGTTAAAGTGTTTTGCATTAAAATCGCAATTGTCATCGGTCCTACCCCGCCCGGCACCGGTGTGATGAAAGAGGCTTTTTCTTTCACCGCTTCAAAATCCACATCACCTTGCAGTTTGCCATCGGCGTTTCGATTAATACCTACATCTATGACCACAGCACCCTCTTTGACCATATCGGCGGTAACGGCACCGATTTTGCCGACAGCACTTACCAAAATATCGGCATTGCGGCAAATCTCTTTCAAATTAGCGGTTTTGGAGTGACACAGGGTAACCGTAGCATCTGCGTGTAAAAGCAACATTGCCATCGGCTTGCCGACAATATTGCTTCTGCCGATAACCACGGCATTTTTGCCGCTGACATCAATATGATAGTAACGCAGCAATTCCATCACGCCTGCCGGGGTGCAGGGCGAAAAAGTATAATTGCCTATCATCACCTTGCCGACATCCGCCTCACTGAACGCATCCACATCTTTTGCGGGTGCGATTGCCGCAATCACGGCTGTTTCATCAATATGACGCGGTAAGGGCAGTTGACACAAAATGCCATCTATCCTTTCATCTGTATTTAAAGTGTGAATTAAATCAATTAACTGCTCTTGTGTTGCGGAGGCGGGCAATGCATATTCTTCACTGTAAAAACCGCAATAAGTGCACGCCTTTTTCTTGTTGTTGACATACACTCTTGAAGCCGGGTCGTCCCCCACAATAATCACGGCAAGCCCGGGGGTATATCCGTTTTCTTTCACCTCTGCCGCAATTCTGTCTTTGAGGGCTTGCGACACGGTTTTACCATCAATAAGTGTCATTTTCATCGCCTGCCTTTTGCTCTTGTGTTTGTTTTGTTTCGAGAGGTGTATCTTCTTTTGTTATGCGATTTTGTGCTACTTCCTCTGATTTTACACTATTATTTAAATTTTCCTTTACCTGTGCGGTTTCTTTGTCATCTGCTTTGCCGGCAGGTTGCCCTGCTCTCGCAATCTTACCGCTGTATTCGGGGTCAATATATCCCTCTTTTACCCAATTGCCGAAACGGTCAAACCCGGGTTCGTGCGGTGCCTTATTTTTCCAGTCAATCTTTTCGCCCTCTTTTTTCTTGTGGCGAATTTCCTGATGCAGCGGATGTTTTTTGGCATAGATAAATCCTAAAATCAACCATACAATACCGGCAACAATCATCACAAGTGAAACCACTTGTGAAATGCGAATGTTGGTATGCCCTATGTACAGGCTGTCGGTACGCATGCCTTCAATAAAGAACCTGACAGCACCGTACCATACCAAATACAAAGCGAAAATTTCACCTCTGAATTTGCGGAATTTATCACAAATAATGCGGCAAATGATGAACCCGACAATACACAACACACTTTCATAAAGGAAGGTGGGGTGTACCGGTTGGTCGGGGTAAACCGTGACCCCTTTTGCCGCCAAATCGCCCTGTACGCTTAACAAATAATCTCTCGTTTTTTCACTGTACATTCTGAACAGTGCCGTGGTGGTATTGGTGCCGAATGCCTCTTGGTTAAAGAAATTACCCCATCTGCCGATGCCTTGCGCAAGCAGAAAACTCATACCGCATAAGTCAAGCAGATTCGTAATACTCAATTTGGTCACAAGGCATACTATCAGCGCTGCAATTAATGCCGCAATCAAACCGCCGTAAATTGCCAAGCCGCCCTTCCAAATCATAAAAATCTCACCGATGTGGTCTTTGTAGTAATCCCACATACTAAACACATAGTAGAGCCTTGCGCCGATGATACCGGCAACCGTGCCCCAAATCGCAATATCGAGCATATGGTCAATGCTCATACGCCACTTATACGCTCGCATACCGCCCATCACAACGGCGATGGCATAGCCGATAGCGATGATTAAACCATACTTGGCAACATTGCCGAAGGCAACGGGCGAAATAGTAAAACTAAGCCCCAGCCCTTCAAAAAATACTTGTACTTTATCCATTTTTACCCTTTCTGTTGTATCGGCACAACCAAAGAAAGTGCCGATTGTTTTACATTATATTTTGTTTGTAACAGTTTTTCCAAATCTGCCGGCGTAATGGTTTTAAACAGTTCCAACTCCTCAAAATAGTGAAAACCGCCCATATAGGAATCCAACATATCCGAAGCAATATCTTCCACGGAATTGAACCCTTTTATCATTGTACCATACATATCCTTGATAACGCAATCAAATAATTGCGGGTCAATGCCCTCGCAGCGCACACGTTGCACCTCTTTTTCAAATTCCGCTTTGATTGTTTCAGCGTGTTCACTGCTGCCGGTAAATAAAACCGCGGCATAGAGCCTGCCGGTAAAGTATTCACTGCTGAAATCCTCACCGATATAACCCTCACACATCAATCTGTCATATAACGGTGACATTGTACCGATTAAGATTTGGTTTAAAAGAACGGTTTCCATTCTCTCTTTGAGCGGCACAAGACCCGTGCGGGTTTCTTTATAACCAAAGGCAAAAACCGGCATAGAAACAGGCATTTCTTTCACCTTTTTTGGGGTAGAAGGCACTTGCGGGTCTGCAAAAGGCGTGCTGTTTGCCACACGGGTTTCGGCGGGTTTCATACAGCTATCACAAACCGCAATCACCTTTTCGGGGGAAACATTACCGCAAACGCAAAGTACCATATTTTGCGGTACATAAAAATTCTCATAAACGCTATAGAGAATGTCAGGCGTAATGCGAGCAATGGATTCCACACTGCCGGCAATATCCACACCGGCACCGCTGTTTTCATACAACATCGAAAGTAATCCCATCGTTGCCTGCCACTCGGGGTTGTCACGGTACATTTTAATCTCTTGCCCGATGATTCCCTGCTCTTTCGCCACCGTTTTATCGGTAAAATAGGCATCGCTGACAAATTCGAGTAAGGAAGTCAGGTTTTGATAAAAATTTTCCGCACACGAAAACAGATAACAGGTTCGGTCAAACGATGTGTAGGCATTTGCCCGTGCGCCGGTGGCGGCAAATTTTTCAAAAGCATCTTTCTCTTCGCTCTCAAAGAGTTTATGCTCTAAAAAATGTGCGGTACCGTCCGGCAAAGTAACGGTTTTACCCTGCGCGGTGATAAAGCGATTATCGGCAGAGCCGAACGGTACACCGATGATGGCAAAATTGCTTTGATACTCCGCTTTCGGGAATACAAAGACTTTTAAACCGGAACTGTGCTCTATTTCATAATACTTTTCATTTAAAAGTTCATTTTTAATCTCTTTTATCATAAAAATCTCCTAAACCGAGGTGTCGTTTTCCCCGCTATATCGGCGTGAGCGATAGTTCATATGCCGAAGGTATATTTCATTGTTTGAAAGGGACTTTTACACTTCTTCTCCCAATGTGTACACGCAATCCGGTGTAATCGTTTTGGCACACGCGATAATGCGCTCTCTTGTCACTGCCTGCGCTTCGTCAATATACTGCTCAACGGTTTTTACATTTTCATTCATCATCTGTTGCAAATACCATTGTGCCAAATCTGCCGGCATATCTAAAGAAGAACGGTAGGAATCCTTCATTTTGCGCTTGGCAATATTCATCTCTTCATCACTGAAATTGCCGTTCTGTATTTCTTTTAACTGTTCCAAAACCGCCTGTACCGTTTTTTCTCGGTTTTCACTCTCTACGCCGCTATAAACTATCATTACCTTTTTCTTCGGTCCGTATGCTGAAGAACAGTAATAACAAAGGCTCATTTTTTCTCTGACCACCTTGGAGAGGCGTGACATCTCGCTTCTGCCGAAAACAGCGTTCATCACCCGCAGTGCCGCTTCATCCTCACTGCCGACACAAAAGCCCATCGTCAGTTTACACTGCTCAAGCGGCTGTGTTTCGTGCGCTTTTACAAGTTGTTTATGCGGTGTGTGCGGGTTATTTTCTGCTTTCACCCACTGCCTGTTGATACCGGCAAAGCGTTTACGAATGACATCTGCTACCGCTTGCGTATCCAAATCACCGACGGTGCACACATAAACGGTAGCACTTTCTAACATAGCGTGCCAGGCATCGGTAATTTGAACTGCCGTTAACATCTCCACCTGTTGCTCTGTTCCCGTTGATAATACACCGGCACCTTCACCCTCGTAAAACAACTCGTTAAAACGGTTTAAACTGTAAGCCATTTTATCGCTTTGAGAAGTTTTAATATCCTCTATCATCAAGCGTTTTTCTCTGGCGATGTTTTCTGCTTTAAAACAACCGTTTTCATCCAAATCCGGTTCAAAAATGCAATCGAGTAAAAACGAAAGGCAATCTTCACTGATGCGCTCTCCCTCAAAGGCAAATTTATCTGCAATGGTATTGACAGTAAAACTTAACACCTGCAAATCCCCCATTTTGGCGGATACTGCAGAAAAACCGGCGCCGTAAAGCGATGCCAATTTGCGCTCCATCGCCAAAGTTTCGGGGTAGTGTTTACTCGTGTAACGAATGAGGCCCGGCAACGCCGCAAAAGCGCTGACAGTATCCGGATTCATTTTTAGCGCAAAACGCACGGTAATTCTTGTGCTTTTAAAACGATTTACAGGACAACAGATAAAATTTGCCCCTTCAAACAGTTCTTTCATAATAAAAGTTTCCACTTTATTTCTCCTTTGGCTGACAATTGTTATGATTTTACCATATTTAACCGTTCTTTTCAATCACTATTGAACTTGACAAACAATCACATTTGTCGTTTTATACAAAACCAATAAGGAAGATTGTATAATTTGGATAAAAAATAATCTATAATTAAAGTTAATATTGATTTTTTTATACGCGCAATTTATAATATAATAATATTGGGTACATATGTTGTTTGGGGGTTAACTATGGATTTCAAATCTTCACCGTTTATGTATGCGGTGGGAAGTATTATTGTTATTTTTGTACTCGCCCAGTCCACCTTTTTCCTTGTCAGAGCGATTAAACGCGGCAAAGAATTAGGCATTGACAGCGAAAAAATGAAAAATACGGCACTGCAGTCGGCACTGTTTTCGATTGCGCCCGCCATCTCTATTGTGGCAACCGTGATTGTGTTATCCGGCGCACTCGGCGTGGTTTTGCCGTGGATACGCTTAACCGTGATTGGCGCCATACAGTATGAAACATCATCCGCCCAATCGGCGCTCAATGCCATGGGCAATGCTGCCGGTATTGCAAGCGCAATTACCGACCCGGAACAGTTCACCACCGTGGCGTGGGTAATGACCGTCGGTTCCGTGATGCCGCTTGTGATTTTGCCGTTTATATTAAAGAAACTGCAAAAAGGCATCGGCAAAGCCATGGGCAAAAATAAATTGTGGTCCGATTTAATGAGCGCCGCTGCCTTTATCGGTATTATTATTGCCTTTGTCGGCAGGGCTATACTCGGCACCGGCGATAAAAAAGAAGATATTATCGGTGACGGTGCGGGTGTGCTTTCTATTACCGGTCTTGTCAGTTCCGTGGCGTTTATGCTTCTGTTCAGTTTTCTTGTCAAGAAGTTTCCGAAACTGAAAAAAATTGAAAGTTTTGCAATGCCGCTTTCCATGTTTTTGGGAATGGGGATGGTTTTACTTGTGAACCACCTCTTACCTTCAGCGTATTTGATTGAATGGAGGTACTAAACATGAAAAGTTATTTTGATAAAACACATACTTGGGGCAGAATTTGGACTGTGGCGGCTTTGGTTGTCTTTTTACTCGTACCGGTCGCTTTCAGCATCCATTTAAATGCCTGGCCGAAGGCGGAATACTTTTTTAAAGGACTTGCCTCTGTCGCGATTATTTTTTACCCCACGGGCATTATTGAAGTGATATCCTACGCGCCGCTGTTGGGTGCAGCAGGTACCTATTTGAGTTTTGTGACCGGCAACATCGCCAATTTGAAACTGCCGTGCACAATGAGCGCACTTGAAACCTCGGGTTACTCGGTTTCAAGCGAAGAGGGTGAAGTAATTTCCACCATTGCCGTGGCTGTCAGTTCCATTGTAACTACACTCATTATCGCTATTGGTGTATTACTGATGTCGGTTACCGGTTTTGTGAAAGAAATAACCAGTCCCGACTCACCGGTGTACCCGGCATTTCAACAAATACTCCCCTGTTTATTCGGTGCCATCGGTGCCACCTATTTCTATAAACACTGGAAAATCACCATTGCTCCGCTCGTTGTGGTATTGGCGGTTCTTGCCTTCAGCGGCGGCACGCAAGTCGGTGTGCTCATCCCCATCAGCGTAGCTGTGGCACTGATTGTGACACATGTGATGTATAAAAAAGGCGTATTCGGTAAAGAAACGGAAAGTGTACGAAATGAATAAGGTATTAGAGTTCTTAAAGCACAAATCACTTTCCGCCATTCACTATATAATTATTTTTTTAAAATGGGTTTTTATCGCCGGCTTAACCGGTGCCATATGCGGCTTGGTCGGCACGGCATTTGATGTCAGTGTAGACAAGGCGAGTGAAGTATTCTCCGCGCATTGGTGGATGATATTTTTACTCTTACCCATCGGTCTTGCCATTATCGGTTTGTACGAACTGTTTAAAGTAAAACCGCATGTGGGTACCAATGATATTATCCGTTCTATCAGAACAAGCGAAAAAGTACCGGTGCTTTTAGTGCCGCTTGTGTTCGTCGGCACGGTACTTACCCACCTTGGCGGCGGCTCTGCGGGTAGAGAAGGTGCCGCGCTGCAAATCGGTGGCGGTATCGGTCAACAAATCGGCAGAGCATTACGGCTCGATGAAAAAGATTTGCATTTGATGACATTGTGCGGTATGAGCGGGTTATTTGCCGCTTTGTTCGGCACACCGCTCACGGCAACCATTTTTGCGATTGAGGTTATCAGCATCGGGGTTGTGTATTACTCGGCACTCATCCCCTGTCTGTCGGCTTCACTGACTGCGTTTGCCGTCACACGCTTTTTCGGTGTGGATGCAGTAGCATTCAAACTGAAACTTGTGCCGCAATTAAATGCACTTACCATTGTGAAAGTGATTATCCTTTCTGCAGTGCTTGCCGGTATCAGCATTTTGTTTTGTGCCGCGATGCACGGCTCGCACAAGTTATTTAAAAAATATATCAAAAATGAATATCTACGCATTGCTATCGGTGCGGTTGCTATTATCGGCTTAACACTGATTTTCAGTGACAGGCGCTATAACGGCACCGGTATGCCGATTATTAAAGAAGCGATAGAGCAAGGCAAAGCGCTGCCGTATGACTTTCTCTTGAAAATACTATTTACGGCAATCACCATCGGTGTCGGTTTTCGCGGCGGTGAAATGGTACCCACCTTTTTTATCGGCGCCACCCTCGGTTGCACGGTCGGTTCTTTTGTCGGTATTGACCCCGGTTTTGCGGCGGCAATCGGTTTTATTGCTATGTTTTGTGCGGTGATGAATTGCCCGATTGCTTCCATCATATTAAGTATTGAAGTTTTTGGTGCCGGCGGCTTACTTTACTTTGCCATTGCGGCAGCGGTCAGTTATCTGCTCTCCGGCTACTACGGATTATATACCAGCCAAAAAATTATATATTCTAAACTGACTGCAAAATTTATTAATATGGATACAAAGCCACTATAGGCTTTCAATAGACTCAATTAGGTTAATTGGAGGAAATGAGATGAAAAGTTTATTAAAAAAGGGTTTTGCGCACTGTTGTGTATTGCGCTGATTGCCTGCGGTATTGTGCCGGCTTTTGCTGCCGATACAACACCGGTTGTGTTGGTACCGGGTGTGATGAACACACCGATTTATGACGATGCGACCGGCAACCAGGTTTTGATGCCTGATTTTAAGCGTCAATTAGACATTGAAGGCACCATTACCGCACTTAAAGAGGTACTGCATTTGCAGGATACCGGTGCTTATGACCAAGCGATTGACGAGTTAATTGCCGTTGCCAAGGGCTTGTTTGATGAGGCAAGGTGTGATGAAAACGGTAACCCCGTTATCCCCTCTCACCATGTAAAAACCAACGGCTCAATTGCTGCAGATACTGCCAGTGCTCACTATTCTGATGAAAGTGCGATTGCGCGCCAGATTGCCAAGACTATCGGCAATAGAAATGTGTATATTTTCACCTATGACTGGCGTTTGGATATTGTCGGCATTGTAGACGGCGGTTTAGCCCCGCTCATTGAGCGTGTGAAGCAAGAAACCGGTTCCGATAAAGTCACCATTTGTGCTGCCTCTATGGGCGGAGCAATTACCAATACCTATTTGTGTAAATACGGTGACAGAAATGATGTAAAGAAAGCCATTTTCCTCTCCAGTGCCGGTCAGGGCGTACAGTTTGTGCATGATATTTATTGCACAAAACCTGTTTTTGTAAACAGAAAAGCTATGGCGCCTTACTTTAAGACCGTTCTCGGTGCTGCCGGCGGTATCGGCATTTCCGCGGTGAGCAACTATTTGTGCCAAATTGCACAGAAGTTAATGGATTCTCAATATGATAAACTGTGGACACAGTTTGTGGAAAAAGATTTACTGTGCTGGCCCTCTATGTGGGAACTTGCAGGCCACAGTCAGGATATGGAATCTATGCTCAAAGCAACCAAAAACGCCACTTTCCAAAACAAGGTTATGGAATACTACCATCTTCAAGACGGTTTAAAGAACACGCTTGACGGGTTAAAGAAAAAAGGCGTAGAGATTTGCTATACTTCCAACTACAACCTCACCGGTGTTCCGGCGACCCCGAAAGCCCATATTGTAAATACGGATTATCTCATTGACACTTATCATACCTCTCACGGTGCTACCGTAGCAGACCTCGGCAAAACGCTGGGTGATAACTACACGCAGAAAAATGACGACGGTCACAACCACCTTTCTGCCGACGGCATTATTGATGCTTCCACCTGCTATGCACCGGAAAATACATGGTTTATTAAAAATCTGCTGCATGTCAGTTTCAGTGACGGCAGCCCGCAGACCGCCTTTGTTTGTTGGCTGATTTTAACCGACAAAGTCAACATTGAAAGTGATGCCGAAAAGTACCCGCAATTTATGGAGTATGATAAAGACAAAAACACCCTCACCCCTGTGGAAGAAATTGTGATTGAAACACCGTCGGATGCGGCGGGCAACGGCGAATATGTATCGAGCGCCGTGACCACTTACACTTACACACAAATCACCGCACTCGGTTGGGCGTTGATTATTGCGGTTGTCGCACTAATTATCATTCTCATTGTTAAGAAGAGCGGCAACAAAGAGCCGATTGAAGGTGTGCTGACAAAAGAAGAAATAAAGGCACTGCCCAAGGGCGAACGCAAAGCGGC
>CADBJA010000024.1 GCA_902794945.1 Oscillospiraceae bacterium | reverse complement strand
CTTGCCTTTTTAGAAGAAAACGGCATTTGGTATATGCCGGTGAAGGGCATTGTGCTCAAAGACTATTACCCGCAGCCGGAACTTAGAGAATTTGCGGATAATGATATCCTTTTTGATGAAGCCGCCGCCGAGAGGGTAGAGGCATACATGCTCTCTGTCGGTTACAAGCGCAAGCAAAGCGATTCCGGGCATGTGATGGAATATGAAAAAGAGCCCTGCTTTAATTTTGAAATGCACCGCTCGCTTTATCATACCAACAATCCTGTGTTTTGCGACTATCATAAAGATGTAAAAAACAGGTTATTGAAAGATGACGGCAATCGGTTCGGTTATCATTTTTCGGATGAAGATTTTTATGTGTTTATGGTTTCCCACGCCTATCGCCACTATCGTGATAACGGGGTCGGCATTCGCTCTTTGTTAGATATTTATGTGTATAATAAAGCGTTGGGAGATACTTTAAATTACAATTATATTGAGGAGCAGTTAGCCGGTATTGACTCACTTGATTTTGAAAAACAAATGCGTACTTTAGCATGCAAAGCCTTTGGCGAAAGTAAACCGACTTTTAGTGAAACGGAAGAAAAAGTTTTACTGTACTACTTCGGCTCCGGCACTTACGGCACTGAGGAGCAAGCGGCTATCAACCATATGAAACATTTGACCGGTGAGGCGGATTTTTCAGCCTCCGGCAGAAGAAAGTATTGGCTAAAACGCCTGTTTGATTTAGAACAATATAAGCAAGACTTTCCGAGAGCATATAAAACAAAAATCCTAATACCGTTTTTAATTCTATACAGAGCACTTAGAGGGCTTACAAAAGTAGGCAGGTTAAAAGAGGAAAACCAAAGATTAAAAGATTTGGAAAAATAGTGATGCGACCGTTAAATGAAACCCAAACAGCGCTTTTAGAACTGCTTTCAAAAGCACTGTTTCAAAAACAAGTGAATATTACCGCCACGGATTGGAAAGCACTGTATAAAGAAGCGAATACACACAAGGTGTTCCCCTGTGTGTTTGAGGTGTCCAAAGCGTATGTTAAGGATGAATCGCTGCTTGCAAAAAGTGCAAAATTTGCCCGCCACTGTGTGGCAAGAACCGTAGCGATTAACTATGCGCATACCGAATTGCACCGCGCATTGAGTGATCACATTCCCTATGTGTGTTTTAAAGGCTTGGCTTCATCTCTCTATTACCCGCAGCCGGAATTGCGCACGGCGGGAGATGTGGATTTTTATGTAAACCCTGCAGATTTTGAAGCCTGCGAAGCCGTTTTAAAAGAAAACGGTTATGAGTGGGTGGAAGATGGCGGCAAACATGTGGTTTACCGAAAAAACGGTGAGTTTTTAGAACTGCACCGTACCTTAAACGGCATACCCGACAATGCTGTCGGTAAGCGCATTAAAGCAGATGTGTTTGGCGATTTGGTGCAAACCGCCGTGGCGCATAGCGACGGGCAGGGTACGGTGATGATACCCGATACTTTTCACCACGGGATGATACTGTTGTTGCACACCCTCGAACATATGATGAAAGAGGGCATCGGTCTCAGGCACTTATGTGACTGGGCAGTGTTTGCATCATCTCTGTCGAATGAAGCATTTACCGCACTGTTTGAAACTAAATTAAAGGCATACGGTTTATGGCGCTTTGCGCGGTTGTTGAGCCTTTGCGCTGTTTGTTATTTAGGTGCGCCGAAAATGGCGTGGCAAGGTGAGGCGGAGGCGGTACTTTTAGAAAAGATGATGTGTGACATTATAGTTGCCGGCAATTTTGGTGAAAAAGATGCAGATAGAAAACGGCAAATCAAATATATCGCCGACCGCGGGGAGTTTACCCAAAGTGAAAGTTCCGTTTTCACCCAAGCGCGAAAATCACTAAGTAAAAAAGCCGCCTTAGAACACAAGTCAAAAGCGGCAGTGGTGACAGAATATGTAAAAAATGTACTCACCGGCAAACGCAAACCGGATACGGCAAAAACCCTTGAAACCGCGGCGGAGCGCAAGGCAATTTACAGCGAGTTTCATTTGTTTGAAACAGACAAATAGGAATTTGTCGGGCTCTTTGAGCCTGCAAATTCTTGTTTAGCGTAGTAAGCGTTTAATTCACTCTCCCTCCGTCACGCCTGCGGCGTGCCACCTCCTAACCGGAGCCCGTCCCCTCTGTCACATCGTGACATCTCCCCGCACTGCGGGGAGTCACCCTCGACAGAGGGAGGCTCGGCTAACGCCTCTAATTGGGACATCATAGACCATCATATTTACAAGGTGGTTTGGCTCACTACGTTCGCGTAGCAATAGGAAATACCGCTTAAACCAACTCCAATTAAATCCGTGTATATTTAACGGTCTATAATTTACCAATTATTAGCCTCCCTCTGTCGAGGGAGGTGGCGCACGATTGGTGCGCCGGAGGGAGAGTTCTTCTTAATCATTAGCCCGATAAATTCCTATTTGTCAAAAAGCGAGCATCTCACAGAGATACTCGCTTTTTTAAAACTCAATCCCTTCACGGGCAATGCATCCTTCATCAAACGGGTGTTTTTGGGCGCGCATTTCGGTAATGTAATCGGCGCGCCGGCGCAGTTTCGGGCTCGGGTTTCTGCCGGTGAGTACCACCTCGGTGTCTTCCCGATTATCGAGAAAATAAAACAGCAGTTGTTCATCTAAAATGCCATAGTCAATTAAATCAAGCACTTCATCAAGAACCAATAAATCACACTCGGTGTCACACGCTCTGGCAAAGAGTTGTGTTTCAATGATTTTACAGGTCTTTTTCTCTTGCTCGCTCATCATTTGAATAAATTTGAGCGGCTCACCGTAAAACATCACTTTACAATCTTTAAACTTTTTGAGCGCTTTGATTTCACTGCTTGCACCGTCTTTTAAAAACTGGCAAAAACATACCTTTTTGCCGGCACCGAGCATACGGATAGCAAGCCCTACCGCCGCAGTGGTTTTGCCTTTCCCGTTTCCGTGATATATATGAACTTTTGCATCTTCCATACCATTCACCTCTCAAAAATTTTACCATATTTGAATACGCTTTTCAATTATTTATTATATATATTATAGAAATTAAGAAGCAAACCCGTTTTTTTATTGACTTTGATTGTATAATTGTATACAATAAATACGAATTGTATAATTGTATACAATTCAGTTTTCAGTAAACAGAAAACAGTTAACAGCCGAGCCGCAAGCGGCAGAGCGAGAAAATTATTTATGCATAAAAAACGCTAAAAATATAGAGAATTAAGAAACAGAGAGTAAAAGAATATAAAATGTGTCGCATAGCGACACCACCTTCATTCTTCTTTTTTCTTTCTTCTTTCTTCTTTCTCCCGAAGGGAGTTAATATGGTCGAATTATCCCCGAAAACCAATTTATTAGAGCAAACCTCGGGCAAATATGTGCTTGATGATGTGAAAGAGCCCAACTTGTACCGAGAGATTTTTAATTATGATGAGGTGCCGAAAATCACCTTTAATCACCGCCGCGTGCCGATTAGCATGCCGGAGGAAATTTGGATTACCGACACTTCGTTTCGTGACGGGCAACAGTCGGTAAACCCCTACACGGCAGAGCAGATTGCCGATTTATATGAATTGATGAGCAAGCTCGGCGGTCCCTACGGCAGAATTCGCCAAACTGAATTTTTTGTATACAGCGAAAAAGACCGCAAGGCGTTGGAGTTGTGCCGTGAAAAGAACCTGCGTTTTCCCGAAATCACCACTTGGATTCGGGCAAGCAAAAAAGATTTTCAGCTTGTGAAAGATTTGGAAATTCGCGAAACCGGTATTTTGGTATCGTGTTCCGATTATCACATTTTCAAAAAACTCGGCAAAACAAGAAAACAGGCACTTGAGATGTATTTAGGCACTGTTAAAGATGCCTTTGATGCAGGGTTGGTACCGCGTTGCCATTTAGAAGATATTACGAGAGCCGATTTTTACGGCTTTGTGCTTCCGTTTGTAACCGCATTGCAAGAACTGTCGGATGAAGCTGGCATCCCGGTCAAAATCCGTGCGTGTGACACGATGGGCTACGGTGTCCCGTTTTCGGGTACTGCCTTGCCGCGCAGTGTGCCCGGTATCATTTACGGCTTACAGCACTACACCGGTGTGCCGAGCGAAATGTTAGAGTGGCACGGGCACAATGATTTTTACAAGGCGGTTTCCAATGCGACTGCCGCGTGGCTGTATGGCGCGTGTGCCGTCAACTGCTCTTTGCTCGGTATCGGCGAGCGCACCGGCAATGTACCGCTCGAAGCGATGGTGTTTGAATATGCCTCTTTGCGCGGCTCGTTTGACGGTATGCGACCGGAAGTGATTACTGAAATTGCAGAGTATTTTAAAAATGAAATCGGATACAATATTCCGACTTCCACCCCCTTTGTGGGTAGAGATTTTAATGTCACGAGAGCCGGCATCCATGCGGACGGGCTTTTAAAAGACGAAGAAATCTACAACATTTTTAACACCGAAAAAATCCTCGGCAGAGCGGCAACGGTGCTCATCTCTAAAACTTCGGGGCTTGCCGGTATTGCGTATTGGATGAATGATCACTACCGCTTAAAAGGGGAAGCACAGGTTGCCAAAAATGATGAACTGGTGATCGCCTTAAAAGAGTGGGTGGATGAAATATATGAAGCGGGGCGTGTAACCAGCCTTGCCGTGAATGAAATTACAGATAAGATAGATGAGCTTGCCCCCGGCAGGTTTCAATAGAAAAATGGAAGAGGTGAAATCGGTGGATAAAAGTTTTTCTCTTGCACACCAGGTGTTTAAAATTATGGAGCAAGCAATCATTACCGAGGAAATTCCTCGCGGCACAGAGTTGACCGAACTGTCGCTTTCGGCAAAATACGGCGTGAGCCGTACGCCGATTCGTGAAGCGGTGGCAATGCTTGAGCAAGAAGATTTGGTACAAAGCAAAGGTAAAAAAATATTGGTGCTCGGTGTGACGGAACAGGATATTTTAGATATAGTTGATATTCGTATTGCCATAGAAGGCAAGGCAATGGCACTTGCGGCACGCAATATCACCGAAGAAGGCATCAAGGAACTTGAAGGCATATTGAAAATGCAAGAGTATTACATCACGCAAAACGATGCCGAGCAGATTTCCGCCATGGATTCCGAGTTTCACTACACCATTTATAAATATTGCGGTTCGCGCATTTACGGCAGCACGCTGACGGAACTGCACCGCAAAATGGCGCGTTTTCGTGAACTGACGGTAGAAAACAGCCCGAAAGCAAAGAAAAGCGGGTCGGAACACCGCGCGATTTTTGAGGCCATTAAAGCGCACGATGTGGCACTTGCCGAAAGCCTCGGCACGGAGCACGCATTAAAAGCCAAAGAACGATTAGAAAAAGAACAAAAAATAGTAGAACGGAGGCATAGAAAATGGGATTGACAATTGCACAAAAAATTATCAAAGCACATCTTGTGGAAGGTCAAATGAAAGTCGGCGAAGAAATCGCCCTGCGCATTGACCAAACTTTAACACAGGATGCGACCGGTACGATGGCGTATTTGGAGTTTGAAACCATCGGTATTCCGCGCGTAAAAACCGAGCGCAGTGTGGCATATATTGACCACAACACTCTGCAGTGCGGCTTTATGAATGCGGATGACCACCGCTACATCGGCTCGGTTGCCAAAAAACACGGTATTTATTTTTCCAGACCCGGCAACGGCATTTGCCACCAGGTGCATTTAGAGCGCTTCGGCATTCCGGGCAAAACCCTCATCGGGTCCGATAGCCATACGCCCACCGGCGGCGGGATCGGTATGCTCGCAATGGGCGCCGGCGGTTTGGATGTGGCAGTTGCCATGGGCGGCGGTGCATACTATATCACGATGCCAAAAATGTATAAAGTGAACTTAACCGGTAAATTGCGTCCGTTTGTTACAGCAAAAGATGTCAGCCTGGAGATTTTGAGAATCCTCTCTGTCAAAGGCGGTGTGGGTGCCGTGATTGAGTGGGGCGGTGAAGGCATTAAAACCTTATCGGTACCCGAAAGAGCCACCATTACCAATATGGGTACGGAACTGGGTGCGACCACTTCCATTTTCCCGTCTGATGAAATCACCAAAAAATTCCTCGAAGCCGAAGGCAGAGGCGAGGATTGGGTAGAGTTAAAGAGTGATGACGATGCGGTCTATGACAAAGTGATTGACATTAACCTCTCTACCTTAAAGCCCTTAATTGCCTGCCCGCACAGCCCCGACAATGTGGTGACGGTAGAGTCATTAAAGGGTACCAAGTGCGACCAGGTATGTATCGGCTCTTGCACCAACTCTTCACTGTTGGATATGCTCAAGGTGGCGGCAATGTTAAAGGGCAAAACCATTTCGCCCGATGTCAGCCTTTCTATCTCTCCCGGCTCTAAGCAGGTATTGCGTATGCTCTCCGATTGCGGTGCGTTGGGTGATATTTTGGCATCCGGTGCAAGGCTGCTGGAGTGTGCGTGCGGTCCGTGTATCGGTATGGGCTTTAGCCCCAACAGCGCCGGTGTGTCGTTAAGAACTTTCAACCGTAACTTTGAGGGCAGAAGCGGCACGGCAGACGGGCAGGTATATTTGGTATCGCCCGAAACGGCGGTGGCTTCTGCACTGACCGGTACCATTACCGACCCGACCACTTTCGGTAAAAAATTAAATGTGAGTATGCCGCGCAAATTCCTTATAGATGATACGGCGGTGGTAGAGCCGGCAAGCATTGAAGAAGCTAAAAATGTAGAGGTATTAAGAGGACCGAACATTAAACCCTTCCCTGCAGCAAACCCGGTCACGGATACGATTGAAGCACAGTGCGTGCTCAAAGTGGGCGATAACATCACCACCGACCACATTATGCCGGCAGGCGCAAAAATTTTGCCCTACCGTTCCAACATTCCGTATTTATCACAGTTCTGCTTCGGTGTGTGCGATACATCTTTCCCCGAGAGAGCGAAAAAAGCGGGGCAGAGCATTATCATCGGCGGCAGCAACTATGGGCAGGGTTCCTCGCGTGAGCACGCAGCGCTCGTACCGCTTTATTTAGGCGTGAGAGCGGTTATTGCCAAGAGTTTTGCCAGAATTCACGCCGCAAACTTAATCAACGCCGGTATTATGCCGCTTGTATTTGAAAATGAAGAAGATTATTCCTTCATCGGGCAAGGCAGCAATTTGGTACTTGAAAACATTTTTGAGGGGATGGATAAAGGCGAAATCACCCTCAAAGACAAGAGCACAAAGAAAACATATACACTAAAGTGCTTCTATACCGACAGGCAAAAGGCGATTTTGAAGGCAGGCGGCTTGCTTCAATTTACAAAAGGGGAATAATCTTTGTGAATGGAAGAATGCGGAGTTCGGAATGCGGAATTAGCGGTGGTGCCGCAGGCGGCACATTAAAATGCAGCGCATAGCGCTGCCGCCGCAACTCCACTCTCCACTCTTCACACTCCAAACTATTTAAGGAAGGTAAATAATAATGAGTAATCAATATATTGAACAATGTGTAGAACAGTTTAGAACCATTTTAGAAGAGCAAACCGAGCGTTGCCGCAAAATGGCGGAAAACCGTGTGGTCACCGATTATAAAAATTTAGATAAAATCATTATCGGCGTTGTCGGCGGCGACGGTATCGGTCCAATTATCTCTGCCGAGGCGGCAAGGGTGCTGGAGTTCCTGTTAAAAGAGGAAGTGGCAGCCGGCAAGGTGGAAATCAGAAACATTGAAGGCTTAACGATTGAAAACAGAATGGCACAGCAAAAAGCCATTCCCGATGATGTGCTGGCAGAACTGAAAAAATGCCATGTCATTTTAAAGGGACCGACCACCACACCGCACGGCGGCACCTTAGAGAGCGCCAATGTGGCGATGCGCCGTGAACTTGACCTGTATGCCAACATTCGCCCCGTCAGCGTGCCGGAAGAAAACATTGATTGGATTTTCTTTAGAGAAAACACCGAGGGTGAGTATGTGTTGGGCTCAAGAGGTGTTGAGATTCCCGATACTTTAGCAGTCGATTTTAAATGCACCACCGACCTGGGTACCGAGAGAATCGCGAGAGCCGCATTTGAGTATGCCAAAAACAACGGCAAAAACTATGTATCCATTGTCACCAAGGCAAATATCATGAAAAAGACGGACGGTAAGTTTACCGCCATCTGCCATGAAGTTGCTAAAGATTACCCCGGCATTGAGGTGGAAGATTGGTACATTGATATTATGACGGCAAAATTGGTCGATACCAAGTCCAGAAGCAAGTTCCAGGTGTTTGTACTTCCGAATCTTTACGGCGATATTATCACCGATGAGGCGGCGCAAATTCAAGGCGGTGTCGGCACCGCCGGCAGTGCGAATGCGGGTGACAGATATGCGATGTTTGAAGCCATTCACGGTTCCGCACCCCGTATGCTGGAAACCGGCAGAGCCAGGTTTGCCAATCCTTCTTCTATGATTAAGGCAAGCGAAATGCTCTTAAGGCATATCGGCTACACCGAAAAGGCAGATAAACTCATCAAAGCCCTTTCTATTTGTAATGAAACCGAGCGCAAAGTGGTTATCACCGGCCATGAAGGCGGTGCCACCTGTGCCGAGTTTGCAGATTATATGATGGAAACTTTGGAACAATTATAATCTAAACCGCTTAACAGCTCCCCTTGTGAGGGGAGCTGTCGCTTTAGCGACGGAAGGGTAGTCAATCATAAAGCAATAAAGGGGACGGTTAGCGTGAAAGTTTCTTTCACGCAATGAATAGAGAATAGAGAAGAGAGAATAAGAACCTGCCACAAGTGGCAGAACCTTGGCGTTCGCGGCACCTTGCGCCGCTCGGCTAAGTGAAGGGGCGGGACACCCGCTCCCGTTCCGCTACGCTCTAATTATGTAGGGGAGGGTCTCCGTGCCCTCCCGATAACTTTCATCTGTTGTGTGTGAAAGAAATTCATGCGGTGTTTTATTCAATAAAGGGGGTTAGAGCAATAAAGGAAACGGTTAGCGTGAAAGAAACTCTCACGCTAACCGTTTTTCTCATTATAAAAAACAAACTCTAAGTTTATGATTAAGAGCAAAAGAAAAAGGATTTTACTGTAAGCAGCAGTAAAATCCTTATGATTTATCACTTAGTCCCAAAAGATAATCGGTGGAAGTGCCATAATACTTTGCCAACAAAATCAACAGGTGCACCGGTATCTCTCGTTTGCCTGTTTCATAATTACTATATACCCGCTGGTCAATTCCAAGATAAGCTGCAACTTCTTTTTGCTTCAAATCCCTATCCTCTCTCAAATCACGCAGTCGCTGATAATAATACATCAAATCACCTCAAATGTATTTTATATCAAGATTAAATATTTGCTTGACCTTACTATCGATTAATAGTAAAATATTCTCAGATTTAAACTTTAAAGCGCTTCGTTTCCCATTATCAGAGAAAAATATTTGATTTCGGCGCATTAGTAATGCTTAAAATGCTTACTACTATTCAAATTCCTGCGGTAGTTTTAATATATCATTGAAGTAAGCATTGATAAATAGTTTAAAAATACATAGCTCTTACTGCGGCACAAAAAAGATGATTCTTTGTAAAAGAAATCATCTTTTTTGTTTAAATTCTTGTTTGGTGGAGAACCGTTTTAATAAGAGGGAGGGTTTATTTATTGATTATTTTCAATAAACAGAACACCGCATGATTATTTAATCACACACAGCAAATGAAAGAAACCGGGAGGGCACGGCAAACTTCCTATGGCTCACAATCCCTCCACCGCTAAAGCGGTCCCCCTCCTAACCGGAGCCCGTACCCTCTGTCACTTCGTGACATCGCCTTGCTGGCGCCCGCCCCTTTTGTCGCCTTTGGCGACATTTCCCCACGCAGTGGGGAATCACCCAGCACTGCAGGGAGTCACCCTTTACACAAGGGAGGCTTTTTGGCTTTAGAACGAAGCGATACCGGGGTCCCCGAAAAGTATTGCGCAGCAAACTTTTTGGGGAGAGGAGAAACAAATGTAGCAAACTTAAAAGGTTTGATCGCGAACCTTTTTCTCTTGCGAAATTTGTTTGGACGAGCGGGTGTCCCGCCAACAACTCTTCACTCTTCTTTATTCACTATTCACTGCGTGAAAGTTTCTTTCACGCTAACCGTCATTCTACCGCAAACGGTAGCACAAATAGGAATGGAAGTTGACAGTCACTACAAAATATCTTTTAATTTTCTTATGAAAAGCATACTACAAAGCACGGTGGGACGAGTCGTAGAATTATCTTTTCAGACAGAACGCTAATCAGTGTTAAAATCATCATTTCAAGCACAAATAAGTGGCACCATCGAGTCCGTACACTAAACATTGTTTTAACACCTGTTAAAAATGTGTGATGATTTAGTCCCTGCTTTTCTTAAGAAAAGGAGGATATTTTGAAGGTAGTTTATCAAATCTGTTGTGGTGTTGATGTACACAAGAAGTTTTTAGTGGCAACTATCATTACTACAACAAAAGGTGTACAACCACATTATCAGAAGAAACGATTTTCCACTTTCAACACAGAATTAACTCGTTTTGTTGAGTGGCTAAAAGAAAACAGCTGTGCTGATGTCTGTATGGAATCAACAGGAAAATATTGGGTTCCTGTATACAACATTCTCGAAATGCATGGTATTCGCACAACAATCGCCAACCCTAAATGGGTAAAAGCAGTCAAAGGGAACAAAGACGACACAAAAGATTCAAAGTGGATTGGCGACCTTTTTCGATTAGGACTTGTACCCGGAAGTTTCATTCCCAAAAAAGAGTTTCGTGTTTTGCGAGAATTCACTCGTTATCGTTACAAATTAACATCAATGAAGAGCAGTGAAAAAAATCGTTTTCAAAATGCTTTCACTGTTTGCAATGTTGCACTTGATGCTGTCGTAACAGATATGTTTGGCGTATCTGCAAGCTCAATAACTGAGTATTTAATTTCATCAGAAACATTTGATGAAGAATATTGTAAATCGCTTTTAAGAGGGTCTCTAAAAAAGAAAGCCGAAACAGTCATTGACTCCATTCAAGGTTATTGTATTGAGTCAGAACAAAAGCAACGCATACAGTTTGTTCGGAAACATTTAGATTTTCTTGAAAATGAAATTTCACAAGTAGATATGGTTATTGATTCAATGGTTGAAAAGCACGAAGGTTTAATTTCATTGCTTTGCACCATCCCAGGGGTCAGTCGTAATTCTGCTGTTACTATCATCTCTGAAATTGGAAATGATATGTCTCAATTTGGCTCTTCAAAGCGTTTGTGTTGCTGGGCAGGACTTACTCCGGGTAACAATGAATCCGCCGGCAAAAAGAAATCTGTTAAAATTGCCCGCGCAGGCGTTTACTTGAAACCCGCATTGGTTGAAGTTGCTCATGCTGCTATCAAAGCAAAAGAATCACCTTACTATCGTATTAAATATGAAAAGATTGCCAAACGAAGAGGCAAAAAACGGGCGGTGATTGCAATTGCAAGAATGATATTGACAGCAATATTTAAAATGATTTCTACTGGGGAAGTTTGGAATCCAACTGATCTTATTAAATTTGATATGCCTGATGAGCTGAAACAACAGCAAATTCAAAAACAGATTTCTCAAGCGCTATCGTTTCTTAAGAAGCAAGGAATACCAGTCGGTTAGAAAAAATCACTTGTCAGCAGAAAAAATCAGCCTTTTTAAGGTGTAGTTTATTATGCCTTGTTTTCAAAAGACAAGAAACTCTCTTCCACACTAACCGTCCCC
>CADBJA010000023.1 GCA_902794945.1 Oscillospiraceae bacterium | reverse complement strand
AGTAGCAGGTTCGGTAACACGCCACTCTCCCCAATTATGCCCTAAAGCTTTGATGGTTTCTTTGTATGAATCGTTACAACGAGAGCAGGTGAAGGTTTTTTCGCCGTCTTCTTCACAAGTGGCTGCTTTGGTGATTGTTTCAACATAATTGTGACCCAAAGCCTTCACTTCTTGCTGTGCTACCAAAATCTCACCGCAAACAGAGCACTTGCTGCCTTCGGTAAGACCGGTTTCGGTACAGGTAGCCGGAACTGCTTCTAAAGTAACGGGCTTGTGCCCAAGTGCAGGGACTATTTCTATGTATTCATTAGAACATACAGTACAACGGTACACGGTCTCACCGGCATTCACGCAATCAGCTGCTTTTTGACTCACAACTATGTAATTATGATTCGTGCAATTCAGCTGAATCATAACATCTTTGCATTCTAAAAGAACATCTTCATACTTTTCATTGAAAGTATCTTCTTGCGAGTAAGAAAGCTCTAAATTTGTTGTACTATTATCTGTTTTAAGCGCTTTGAAACTGAGTATAAGTGCTTCGCCATCGCCCTTTACATCTTGTGAATGCTGCCATACGGCAACATACTCACCCTGTATGTTCCCGATATTAGTGGTTAAAGTGCCTTCTTTAAATATACTTCCGTTTTGTGCGGAAATCGGCCGGATGGCGGAAGCATCATAGCGCAGCCTCAATTTGTAACCCATAATACCGGCATTATCGGCAAAATGAAGTTTTACTTTAAAATTGCCATCACTGTCCATATCGGCAACGGTGCCGGTTACGGTCACCTTATTTTGCACCGGTGCTTCCAAAACATTCAGTACAAGCTTATTGCCTAAAATGCTGTTATCCGCATTGTTATTTATAATAATGGTATTGTTTTCACTGCCATATACACCTTTTGCTTTAAAAACAATTTGACCAATAGAAACTGTATCATTTAATCCGCTTGCCTGCACACGCAAATTGTTCCCCGTAATCATTGCATTCACACCGTTCGCGGGAACAAATTCACTGATTTCAAACCTCGTATTGTCATATTCCAAGCGGAAACTGCTGTCTATTTGCTCAGGTGCGTGTAAAAGCGATACATTAACCGCAAAACTGTCACCTGCTACTACGGGTGTGGTATCCGTGCGTTCCAGTTTAAACAACGGTGTGTGATCAACTGCGCTGTTTTGGTAAGTTAACGCTATGTTTTGACATTTTAAGGTGACATCGTTAAAGTTTTCATCAAATGTATCTTCTTGCGCGTAGGATATTTTGATTTCTTCTTCACCAAATGCCTCACTGCTCACATCAAATGTAATATAGAACAGAACACCGTTATCGCTCACATTATTGCTGCCTGCCCAATAAACATTAAAGGAACCGGGAACAGCATCACCATCAATATTATCCTGTAAACCGCCGGTAAAAACATCACCTGAGCTGACAGATACCGGAGTCAAGTTCTGCGCGTTATAATCAAATGTCAGCTTCAAGCCCATTAATCCCGGATTATCCTTAATGCTAATCGGCACCGTGACTGTTTTACCTGCTTCAGCATTCACACAACCATCCTCACCACCATAAACATTAATTAAAGGTGTAGCATCGTTGAGGAGAAGTGGTATGTCATCCGTAATCATCGCCACATCCTGCCAATCCTCATTAAATGTATCCTCTACGGAATATGATGTTTGCAGTGCAGTCTCAACGCCTTCTTCGGTAACCTTTTTGAAGTTTAGAGTGAATGCTTCACCATCGCCAATTGTATTGGAAGCATTTTGCCAAACCACTACAAATTCGCCGTCTTTTGTACCAATATTATCCGTTAAATTGCCATCACTGAATTTGGCACCGTTTGTTACGGATACCGGCTTAACCAGTGTGGAATCATAACGGAACCTTAACTTGTAGCCCATAATACCGCGATTATCCGCAAAATCAACTTTCACTTTAAAGTTTCCGTCTTTATCCGGTGGTGTCATAGTTCCGTTAACGGTAATATCATTCGATGAAACAAGCGGTAAAATATCAAATGTAACCGAACTGCCTAATGCAGTGCTGCCATCGGCAATGTTGATGGTATTTTGTCCCACACTGTCTTTTGAATTTGCTTTTAAAACAATTGTGCCGATATTGGAAGTATCTTTCGGAACAACATTAAGATTTAATACATCATTTTCAACAGTTGCATTTACACCGGAAGCCGGCATAAACTCAACAATGTCAAACTTCTCATGGTCATAGTTAAGTACCAAACTGTCCGTTAATGCATTACCCGCATTTTGTAATGTGATATCTACCGCAAAAGTATCTCCAACATATATCGGTGCATTTTCATATAATTTAAACTTTAATATCGGCAAAGACGCCGCAACCGTATTTTCATAGGCAAGTTGAATGTCACGGCAATCAAAAATAACATCATTAAAGTTTTCATCAAATGTATCTTCTTCAGAATAGGATAAGGCTATTGTATCGCTTTCTTTTGCAGATTTTTTTACATTAAATGTAATGTTAAAGAGCACACCGTCTGCATTGATGTTTTGGTTGCCTGCCCAGTACACACTGAATTTGCCGGGTTTTGCATCACCATCAATATTGTCTTCTATCCCGCCGATTAACACATCCCCTGCCGTAACACTGACAGGTACCAAATTCTCTTTGGTATATTCAACATCTATTTTGCAACCCATAAACCCTGTATTGTTCTCAATCTTAACAGGAATTGTAATTTGCTCCCCTGCTGTTGCTGTGACATCATCGGCAAAAACATTGTTACTGTCGCTATTCCAAACAGCTTTTAGGGTTAAATCCTTTTGTTCTTCGGGAAGTGTTGTTAAAATAAATTCAGGATTATTCTCTAAAGCCCAACCCACAAATTTATAATTGTTTCTTACGGGGGCAAAATCAGCCAACGACTTATTATTTAATAATTTGTTACTTATTATATATGAAGGTTGACTATTAATTGTGCCGCCGTTTGCATCAAAAGTATATGTATAGCCGCTAAGGGGACTGAAATGTAAATTGTTTGCCAATGCATACAACTGTGCTTTCGATGCGGTATACGCATTTACCGTAGCATTGGTAAGACTCTGTGCACTGCCTATGATGTCTGTATTCGCACCTTTAAATTGCACCATTTCTAAATTTTTAAATCTTGCAAGTTCTTCTGCCGAAATTTTTTCAATGTCTGCATCAACAATGATGCTCTCCACAAAGTCGCTGTAAACATCTGCTGCCGTCAAATCCGTTACATCACCTGTTCCGGTAATTCTTAATGTGTTATTCTCCACATTCATTTTCAGATTTACGGAGTTTTGAATGATTTCGCTTTCGTTTTCTAAAACAGACAGATCGATTGTTGCTTCGCTTGCACGGGAAGGCACATAACCTGTTACAATAATATACCCTTTATTTGCCTCAAATGCTTGCTTAAAGGCAGTACTGTCGGAAAGTTTAATTAAACGATAGTCCTCATCGTAAACTCTAATGGAAGATGCACCGCAATTTTTGCTGTTTTTTATTATATATAACTCTTGCGCTTTGTTCGATACAAAGTGAATGCTTGCGAACTCATCTTCTGCGGAAAGTGAAAATGTATTCTTATGATTGAGAGTAATTTGCTTAGCTTGTGTAGCCGAGGGCATCTTGAAATCAGATTTAAACTCCTCCGAACAATTCTCACATTTTTCGAGTATATACCCTCTTGTTGTTGCGGTTGGCTCTACTGTTTTCGGCGCAATACATTTATGCCCTGTTGCAGGTATGACTTCTGCATCCGTTTTTCCGCATACAGTACAAAATTCTGTTTTTAAGCCTGTTTGAGTGCATGTCGGCTCCACGATTTCTTCTTGTATTTTATGGCCTTTTGCTTTTATCGCGGTTGTAATGACTTTGCCGCAAATAGAGCAAACAACTCTGCTTGCCCCATCCTCTGTGCAGGTAGCAGGTGTTGTTTCACCATCCTCAAAGCGGTGGTTACCTTTATTCACTGCAAGAGAATTTGAAACTTCGATTTCTTCGCCATTTGGTTTTGTTGCCGTTGCATGCACAACAACATTGCCTTTGTTGTAGTGGTAATCAATATCACAAATGTCGGTAATATCTGCAGTGGTTTTATCCGGATATTCCGCAATAATTTGGATTTCATCATCGGTAATACCGTGCACATTGTCCTGCACTAATTTTGCATAGACTTTCGAGGGTTCGTATTCGCAAACAAAACCCTCAACCTCTGCTTTTTTTGAATTATCTAAATCACAACAATCATCCCAAGTCCCAGCAGGATAGATTTGCGTATAATATTGTCCTCCAAACTCACTTCCATTATTGGGTTCACCCGATGCCCATTTTTTATATGAAAAAGGTTCACCGGTAACCCATTCAAACGTGTTTGATGTGTTCCTTTTTCCCCCTATAAATGCGTATTGACCAGAAGTAATAATGTTCTTAATACTTGAATTTTCATCTAAACTATGAACAGTTGCCAAATGTCCGCCTTTTGCCTCACAAAATGCCTCAGCATAAGAGAACGGATACGAAACATTATAATAGGCATATTTATTAGTGCCAAAGCGATTCTCTTTTGTCGGCTTTAACGCGTCCAAATTTGTACCAACAATAAAACCCATAGCCGGTGTATTATATAATGCCGAACTGTCATTCAAATAACCATTTTGGTCAACTGCAATGCGATTTTCGGAGCCGCCATCGTTATTTGGTTCTCCTGCTGCCCACGGTAATAAAGCCGAATCAATTATTCCGCCTGAATACTCGTTAACCCAATTACTGCCACTTCTTACAGCACCTAAGACATACCATGCTCTTGGTGCTCCGGATGTTAATGTTTTATACACTTGAAGTGTGTTATTGTCTAATAACTCAGCAAATCTAAAAGATGATGTATAGAATTGGCTGCCAATTTGAGCATAAGGTTTATCAAATCTCGCATACAGTGTATTATTATACACACAACTCTTCGCTACAGGTAAAATATAATCCTGATTCGCAAACCGTGTGCCCTCTTCATATGTTTTAAACTCAATATTATTTTTTTCTTGTGTTGAGGGGATCCTGTCTTGCTTCGTTTTGCCGCAAGTGCAGCGTGTGATTACATAGCCACTTTCGCTAAAGGTAGCTTCTTTTCGCTCAATCTCCTCAACATACTCATGCGTGTGTGTTACGCTAAAGAGAGTTGCCGTGCCATAGGTAATAAACTTATTGCTTACGTCAAACACTTCTAATAATGCAGCATAATTGCCTGCAGGCAATTCAGTTGTAACACTTTGCTCGGTAACATCATCCGAGTAATAGACAGGTTCGGTCGTAGACCAAAGTCTTTCAGAGTAAATTCTTGCACGAAAATGATGAGCACCACTGCAAGTGGTCCAACTCATTGTCACATTAGCATTATCCACCTGAACAGTTGTTTTCGGATCGGAAACCGAGATGGTAACATAATCATCCGAGTATTTAACTAAACTGCCGGAGGGAGTTTTCGCATCAACATACACACGGTAACTGCCTACTTCAAGCGTTAACGCTGCAGATGTGCTTTTTACCTCCCAAAGACTTCCCGCTTCTGTCTCTGTTCCATTTGTTATTTTTTTAGCCCTAACATTGTAGTAGAGCGCACCGGGGTATTCGGTCCAAGAATAAAAAGCAATGTTTTTAGTAACCGATGTTCTTTTAGTTTCATATGTTGCCGCAAACACACTCAATGGTGCCGCACTAACAATTAAAAGAATCGACAAAATAAAACTGATGATTCTTAATGAGAGTCTTTTTTTCATTCTTTACTCCTTGCGATATAGCGATATAAAAATAAATAATAATGAAAATATTTATTTAATTACATTTTAATAAAATAACTATAGAATGATTATACTAAAATAATCGGTATATGTCAATTATAAAAGATAATTTACGCGGTAATATTCATAATTCAATTAGTGTACAATAAATGCGGAGGTGGTTTTATGAATGAGGAATTTATTCGACAAAGAATTACCGAATTGCGCATTCAAAAAAATGTTTCCGAATATAAAATGAGTTTAGATTTAGGGCACTCAAAAAGTTATATGCAAAGCATATCATCCGGCAGAGCCCTACCGTCAATGATTGAATTTTTAAATATTTGTGAGTATTTTGATATTACCCCATTTGAATTTTTTGATACTGACCAAAATGAAGTTTTAATATTGAAAGAACTTAACAATGAAGCAAAAAAACTAAAAAAAGAAGATATCAATTTACTCATTCAATTAGCAAAAAAAATAAATTCTAAGTAGTTAAAATCGAGTGTTCAGCAATGAACATTCGTTTTTTAGCTTTTAAATGTATTTTTGATATTTGGCACAACTTCACTATTGGTGATAGCAACATTAAAAATGAAACCTTTTTCTTTAACATTTTGATTTTATCTTACGATATATTGTATATAATACCAAATCTTTCTATCTACTTCTATACGCTGAGAGCATAGATTTTTTATTTTTTTGAATTCTCTTAAAATCGCTTTACAAAGCGGTTTTCGTGAGATATAATAAAACCGGTGAACATCAAAAACGGAGGTGCTTTTTTGGAGAATAAATGTCCGCATTGCGGCAAACCGTTGCCGAAGGCATCATCCTTTTGTATGTACTGTATGCACGGAATACACGAAAGAGAAATTGTGCTAAAACCTGAGAAAAAGCACAAAAGAAGTGTAATGATAATTCTGATATCACTTCTTTTTATCATACTTGGCGGAAGCATCGCTTTTGTGCTCATTCACGGCAAATCGGCAAAAGAAGAAACGACACTTACGGCAAGCACTGCTACGGTGACTTCTGCCACCGAAACCGCAACACAGGCAACGACCGCTAAAACAACCACTGCAAAAAAAGCCGCCACCAAAAAAGAAACCAAAACCACTGCCGCCACTACCGAAGCCGCTGCAGTTACACAGGCGCAAACACAACCGCAAACCCGACAGGCACCGGCGCCTGCCACAAAAGCGGCAACCACCGCAAGTAACGCGGTAAGTATTAGCAGTGGCACGCTTAGCGATTATCCGAACACGAAGCAAGACAGTTTTTATGCCATTCCCTACGGGGTGAGCACCATTGCCACCGGCGCTTTTCACGGCAATGCGTATTTACAAACACTCAAGTTTTCCAAACGCGCAAACCTCAATTGCAATTGGAGCAATTTGTTTGCCAATTTACCGAATTTAAGCACCATATATATTTACGCCGGCACTTCTGCCGACACGCAGGGTATGCAATATTTTGACGGGGAGATTATTTACTATTATGACTGAGCAACTCAAGAAAAAAACCGATGAATTATTGGAAGAGTTAAAACTCAAGGGCATTGATATTCAGGAATACCTTGACGAAAATGAAAACTCATTTATTGAAATCAGTTTAAAAGAGTTTTGGAATGAGTTGTTAGAACGCTCCGGGCAGTCAAAATCCAACATCATCAACAATGCCGATATCTCTTATATCTATTTTTACGAGATTTTACAAGGCAAAAAAATACCGAAAAAAGATAAAATTGTGCGCTTAATCCTCGCAATGGAATTAGAAGTAGAAGATGCGCAAACCGCTCTAAAATACTGCAACCAGGCGATTCTTTACCCCCGCATTAAAAGAGACAGTTTGCTCATTTACGCCATTCAAAACCACTACTCGCTGTTCCAAACCCAAGCACTGTTATTAGAGAACGGAGAAAAGGAACTGCAATGAGTGATATTAAGCAATACATTGATGAAGCGTTGGCAAGTGAATATACATTTCTTCAAGAACTCTCCAAAACATCCATTCATACCCTGAAACTGTATGAAAACAAAAGCACGCACAGGCGGCTGGTTCTCATCGAATCCAAACATAGAAATGATGAGGTCTTTCGCGCACTGCGCGGTATGCGCACACACGGCTACACACCGCAAGTTTACGAAGTGGCAAGTGAAGAAAAAGCGCTGTATGTAGTAGAAGAATATGTAGAGGGCGAGCCTCTCGCCGACTATTTGATGCAAGATAAACTGCTGCCCAAAGAGCGTGTGATAGATGTCTTAATCGATTTGTGCAACGCATTGACCATTTTACATAGTTTGCAAATTGTTCACCGTGATATTAAGCCGGAAAACATTGTGCTGACCGCACAAAAAGCCTGTCTTATTGACTTTTCGGCAGCGAAAATGATTTCCGGCAAATCTTCGGATACCGTTAACCTCGGCACCGCAGGTTTTGCGGCGCCGGAACAGTACGGCGTATCGCAATCACTGCCCACTGCCGATATTTACGCGCTCGGCGTGCTTGCCAATATTCTTTTATTAGGTGTTCACCCTACCTCCGATATGCCTGGCGGTTACCTGGGTAAAATTATTCAAAAATGCACCCAAACACAAACTTCCAAGCGCTACCAGAGTGCGGAACAATTAAAAAAAGCCCTTTTGAGGGCAAAGAAATTTGTGAAATAAATAATCGCTCAAAGCAAACAGCAGTAAAACCCGTTTTGGATTTTACTGCTGTTTTTGTGATACCCGCAAAAAGGTTATTTACATTTCACCGCCTTAACGGTAGAGTAAGAAGAGTAGATATTCAAATTCTTACCGTCAACCGTAATACGCTTATATGCACGGATTTTGATATAGTATATTTTGCCGCTTTTTAAGCCGGTGATTTTTTGTGCGGCAATACTGTTTTTATTGACCGTATACACCTTTTTGCCTGCCGTAAATGCCTTATTGGCGGCTATCACCACTTGGTAACCGGTGGCAGAAGTATCTTTTTTCCACCTCGCACTCACTGCCTTTTTGCCGGCGACAGGTGTATACTGTGTAATCCCCCGCGGTTTGACTGTAAAGTATAAATACTTTATACCGCTATAGGCATTTTTAAATTTCACTTGCACTTTATATTGACCGATGGCAGAGATGCTGCTTACCGCTTTAGAATTCGCTCTCGAAATATAAGTGAGTGTATACTGCGTTGCGGCAACCGTTTTGCCGGCGCTGTCTTTGACAATCACTTTCGGGGTTGTCAATTTACCGCCTGTGTATGTGAAAACCGTACCGGTGAGTCGGATGGACTTTAACGCTTTAATCACCGTAGATTTACGCAACGCATGGCACATAGAGCACTCATTGTTCACCACGCCGTTTTGCGAAAATGTCGCCGCCTTTTTCACCACATTGCCGTAAATATGGTCGATTTTCGCGATAGTTGTTTCATAATATGCCGTACAGTTTTTACAGTTGTAGGTCAAAACACCGGTTGCCTGACAGGTTGCTTTTTTTGTCACCACGCCGGCATTGTATTGGTGGGGTAATTTTTCGATTTTCTGCGGTGCTTCTAATATCAGCCCGCAAGATGCACACTTGCTTCCCTTTGTGCTGCCCTCACTTGTGCAAGTGGCTGCAACGGCGACAATCACCTCGGGTGTGTGCGCGGTCATGGCTGTTTCTTCCCCACGGTAAGTATTATGGCAAAAGGAACAGGTGTATGTGGTATAACCGCCTTCTGTACAGGTTGGTGCCTTTACACTTTTTTCGTATTGGTGTGCAGCATAATCCACTGCTTCGGTATAGGATGCATCACAATTGCGGCAGGTAAATGTTTTTACACCTTTACTAATACAAGTCGGTGCCGTGGTAATTTTTCCGCCGTCATACTCATGCGGTAAAACGGCAATCGGTTCTTGTTCTTTTAAAATGAGATGACACCTGGCACATTGACTGCCCGCCGTTTTCCCTTCTACCTGACAGGTGGGCGCGGTTGCTTTAATCTCAAACGGCTCATGCCCTAACGCCGCTTTGTACTCACTCGTGTAAGTATCGCCGCACACACTGCAGGTAAAAACGGTATAGCCATCTTGTGTGCAGGTAGGTGCAATCACTTCAGCCACATATGAATGTTGTGCATTCGGGTTATTGACCACTTCGGTATACCCGCAAAGCGTGCATGTTTTTTTGAGTTTTTCGTTTTCTATTTCTTCACTGACAAACTGATGCCCTACCGATACAAATGAGAGATTATTGTTGCCGGCATAACTTTCGGCGGTAGAGCCGGAGCAGGCAAAAACTCGCGCACTCGGGAAAGCATTTTCACCTATTTCACAAGAAAAACTGTTGACATACAGTTTGGTTAATGCACTCATACCGCTCAGGGCATAAGAATCCATCTTTTTAACGGATGCGGGAATAGTGAGCGTAGTTACTTTTGTTAAATCATCAAAAGCGTGAGAATCAATTTGCTCTAATGTTGACGGCAGTGTTAATGTCGTAATGGAAGTATTCCCCCGGAAAGCATAAGCACCGATTTCCACCACTTTTTTGCCGTCAATATAGCCCGGCACCTCAAGGGCAGTATCAAACCCTGTAAATGAATCAATACGAACGGTATCGTTCGTTAAATCGGTATATTTAAAGCCCTGTTCAGGTGCTTCATCTAAAAGAACGAAATCGATGATATCATGCCATACTTGTTTTGTTATGTAATATTGATGAATCGAAGAATCGTAATAACCGTATACGGTTCTTTTCTCGCCCGAATAAGCATAAACGCTAATCTCACAATCTCTGCTTAAAAAAGTCCAAGTCTTTGTTTGATAAGCAAAGAAAGCTCCGCCAATTCCAATCGATTTTAATCCCTCACCCAAGATATAGTGTTTAATCGTATTAGAGTCAATTGTATTTCTGCCGATTATTTCAACATTATTGGTATTTAAAGTTGTTAGTACCGTGCCGGAAAATGCGTTATCTGCAAGTCTTTTTACATTGTTTGGCACCACAAAAGTATCAAATTCTTTTCCTCTCGGAAAACAGATTAACTCGCTGTAATCCTTGTTAAAGAGGATACCGTCTTGCACGGACAAGTACGGGTTATTTCCGGAAACTGCAAATTCCCGAATTATCCCATATGTGTCACTACTGAATTTTTGATCATATTGTGTAAATCCCTTATCAATTTTCACATTTTTTCCAAAGTATACAAATTTTGTTTTACTGTTATTGTGAAAAGCAAGAGAACTGATTTGCTGCAAAGAATCCGGAAAATACAGTTCCTCCACCTGACTGTGTTCCATAAAATCCGATTCAATACTTAATATGGTATTCGAAAATTCAATTTCCGTAAATCGGCAATCCGACATTGCGCTCTTTCCGATTGTTTTCACCCCATCTTTTACCGTGAATGTTGTACCGGGATAGCCGCAGGGGACACGAATTAATCGGCTAAAATCCTTTGAATAAAGAATACCGTTTTCGGAAGAAAAAACAGGGTTATTTTCATCAACATTAATCGCAGAGCAATCCTTACACAAGTGAAACGGATAATGTTCGGCGTCGTCAACATCCACCACTGTTGCGGGGAGATTAATTTGCTCAATATGAAGAGACGGATTATAGGATCTTGAAACAATATAACCGTAAACCGAAGTGATTTTATACTCACCTATATATTCGGGGATATCTAAAACCGTATCGCTACCGGTGTATTTCCAAAGTTGCGCTTCCTTGTCATCCTCCGGTGTAAAGTTTACATCGGGATTCAGTATATAATCGCCGATTGTAACGGTATTTGTCGCATAGGTAAAAACCGTGCTGTCAACCACTCCGACAAATAACATCACTATAATTAATAAGAATGAGATAACCTTTTTCATGTGATAAATCCTTTTTATATTTCGATTTATATTTAATACTAAATTTAATACTAACATATTTCTTGTGATAAATTCAATAAAATTTTTGTAAGTTAAATTCTAATTTATGCCACCCTTGCGGTGGCTAAATTAGAATTTAAGCAGATAGCAGGCAGTAGTTAGCGGTAAAGAACCTGAGCCAAAGGCTCAGAACCTTGGTGTTCGCAGCCCTTCGCGCTGCTCGACTAATGCGATTGGGCGACACATTCGCACTTG
>CADBJA010000022.1 GCA_902794945.1 Oscillospiraceae bacterium | reverse complement strand
TGAGCGCTTACCGCAAAAAGTTGATGAATGATTTTTCTTTTATGTCGTATGCGCCGATTATTTTTATTTCGGCAAAAACCGGCTTGCGACTCGACAGGCTTTTTGAACTCATCACTTTTGTAGATAATCAAAACGCTATGCGTATCAGCACCGGCAAACTCAACGATGTACTTGCCGATGCCGAGGCAAGAGTGCAGCCGCCGACCGATAAGGGTAGAAGGCTTAAAATCTACTATATCACGCAGGCATCGACCAGACCGCCTACATTTGTTTGTTTTGTCAATCGCGCTGATTTGTTCCACTATTCCTATCAGCGTTATATAGAAAACCAAATTCGTGAAGTATTCGGTTTAGAAGGCACACCCGTTCGCTTTGTCATAAGGGAACGCGGTCACGATAAATAAGTCTGTTTTTAGGAGGAGTAAAAAATGGCTTGGGAAGTGAAAGGTGATTTAATCAAAACCCGCTGGGCAAAAGAGGTAGACCCGGAAAATGTGTTGCCGGAATACCCGACACCGCAATTTGAAAGAAAAGAGTGGCAAAACCTCAACGGTTTGTGGGAATATGCGATTGTTGCCAAAGAACAAAGAGATGTTACCGAATTTGAGGGCGAAATTTTAGTGCCCTTCGGTGTGGAAGCACCGCTTTCCGGTGTCAAAAGAGTGCTCACCGAGAAAGACAGATTGTGGTATCGCCGTATGCTCGATATTCCCGAATCTTGGCAGGGCAAGCGCATTTTATTGCACTTTGGCGCTATTGATTGGGATAGTGAGATTTATGTGAACGGCAAATCCCTTTGCAGGCATAAGGGCGGCTATACCCCCATTACGGTTGATATTACCGATGCATTAAATGAGCGTGCCAATGAATTAAAAGTATCTGTTTATGACCCGACCGACCACGGTTGGCAAGATAGAGGCAAGCAGTCTTTAACCACCCACGGCTTTTGGTATCAACCCACCTCCGGCATTTGGCAAACGGTTTGGATGGAACCGGTGAATGCCACCTACTTAAAGAGTTTTAAAATGGTGCCGGATATTGATAACGGCAATATCGCCTTTAGAGCCAATGTTGCCAATAAAACCATTAATACAGCCATTACATATGAGCTTTTTGATGAGGGCAAAATTGTAGCCACCGCCACTTCTAAATTGGATGAGTTTAATATCGTGCTAAACGATATGAAGTTGTGGTCACCGGAAGACCCGTTCTTATATGATGTAAAAATCACAATTAGTGAAAATGAGGTGCAGACCGATGAAGTAAAGAGTTATATCGGAATGCGTAAATTCTCTTTAGAGAATGATAAAAACGGCATCCCGCGCCTTTGCTTAAATAATAAACCGTACTTTATGAACGGTTTGCTTGACCAGGGCTTCTGGCCGGATGGTATTTATACCCAACCGTGTGATGAGGCGCTGATTTTCGATATTAAATCGATGAAAGACCTCGGCTTTAATATGCTTCGTAAGCACATCAAAACCGAGTGTGCGCGCTGGTATTACCACTGTGATAAAATCGGTATGCTGGTGTGGCAGGACATGGTCTCCGGCGGTAAAGAAGTCGGTATGTACTATGCCGGTGTCAAAGCAAATATTCAAACTCATTTAGGTTTAAAGAATAAGTTTAAAGATACCACGCAAAAGGCGTATAACAAATTAAGCAGGGGCGAAAAAGAGTGGCGCGACCAGCACGAAGTCGAGAGTTTTGAGATGATGGATGCACTCTTCAATGTTACCAGCCTTTGCTGTTGGGTGCCTTTTAATGAGGCTTGGGGTCAGTTTGATGCGGCGAGAATTGCCAAAGAAGTGAAAAAGTATGACCCGTCTCGCCTGGTAGACCATGCCAGCGGTTGGTATGACCAGTATGAGGGTGATATGCGCAGCACCCATATTTATGTTTTGCCGCTTAGAATTTTTCAACCTGACCACAGGGCGTATGTTATTTCCGAATTTGGCGGATACAGCCTAAAAACCGAGGGGCATACCTGGTGCCCGAAAGATGCGTTCGGCTACAGAATGTTTAAAACTCCCGAGCAACTTACCTCTAAGTTAGAGCAGTTGTTCTTAGGGCAGTTGTTACCGCTCATTCCCAAGGGCTTGAGTGCCGTGGTTTATACCGAAGTGTCGGATGTTGAGAACGAAGTTAACGGTCTGTTAACTTACGATAGAGATCGTATTAAACCGATTGCAAATAGGGTAAAAGCCTTTAATAAACGCATCGCAAATGAGTATGAGCGCATCGGTATTTTAGACCTTCCGACCGAAGAAGCGGAAAAAGCAGATTAATCAAAATATCACAAGCAGTTTTCCTGCTTGTGATATTTTTTTAAATGTAGAATGTAAAATGTAGAATGTAGAATGTAAAATGTAAAATGTAAAATGTAGAATGTTCTTTAATCCTTTGATAATAGAAGTATTAAGGATTGTTAAGTACTTAACAATCTTGCAGAAGTAGAAACAAAAATAGTTAAGTACTTAACAATCTTGCAGAAGTAGAAACAAAAATAGTTAAGTACTAAACAATTTTGCAGAAGTAGAAACAAAAATGGTTAAGTACTTAACAATCTTGCAGAAGTAGAAACAAAAATAAAAAATAGTTAAGTACTTAACAATCTTGCAGAAGTAGAAACAAAAATGGTTAAGTACTTAACAATCTTGCAGAAGTAGAAACAAAAATAGTTAAGTACTAAACAATTTTGCAGAAGCAGAAATAAAAATAGTTAAGTACTAAACAATTTTGCAGAAGTAGAAATAAAAATAGTTTAGCACTTAACAATCTTGTATGGTAGAAATGAAAATAGTTTAGTACTAATCCGTTTTGTAAGGGTGAAAAAGTAGTTTAGCACTTAACTATCAACTATCCATATGAATAAGAAATAGAGAAAAATGCAGTACACGGTTTATTTTATTAAAACATTTAAACCGTTTATTACGGCATAGTTGAGGCAATGTATTGTGTCAAATAACTTGTAATTATTTATATAGATTATTATTAAAATATAAAACAATTTTATTATGACTATAGTGCACCTTCGGTTTGTGTTGCGGCAGCACCGGCACTGTTTGCGGTGGTGAGCACCTGTTTTAAACTCTCGACATCGAGAGAAGTGCCTCGGTCAATAAGCGCTAAAACCGCACCGAAAAAAGCATCACCCGCGCCTGTAGTGTCAACAATTTTTTCGATAGGTGAGGCCGGCGCACAGGTGATGCGCTTTCCTCCGAGAAATACCTCGCTGCCTTCTGCACCTTTAGTGATGAACAACAGCCCTTTATATCCCAATTTGGAAACGGCGCGTGCAATGTCGCTATCTTTTGCTAATGCCTGCAGTTCCTCTACGCTCAATTTCAGCACATCGGCTTCAAAAAGGAATGGCAGCATTGTACTATCGCGTTCCTGTGTCGAGGCAAACAAATCATCTCTGAAATTTGCATCGGTCGATACGCGAATATTTCTGCGTTTTGCTTGAGCAATCGCTTCTTTACAAAATGTTCTGCCTTTTTCGGTGTTGAGCATCAGTGTTCCGAAATGGAAAGTGGTCACACCCTCCCAATCAATTTCGCTCGCGTCAAGTTGATAATCGGCGGTATTATCTCTTAAAAATCTAAAAGACCTTTCGCCCGTTTTGTCAACCGTGACTAAAGCGACCGTTGTCGGGGAGTCGGCACTTTCCGTTAATTGCAAATCAAGTTCGAAAGTTTTTGCCTGCTCTTTTAAAAATGTGCCGGCACTATCGCCGCCTACATTGCCGAAAAAGCGTACATCGGCTCCATGCCTTGCAGCATAAACCGCCACATTAAAAGGCGCGCCGCCGATATGGTCGGTTTCACCTTCGGGTGCCTGCACTCTGTCAACTAAAATTTCACCTGCACACAGTATCATACATTATCCTTTCCCGGCAAACACTCTGCCAAAACAAGTCCATCGCCCTGCAGTGTGAATTTGTTTTGCGCAGCAAACGGAAGAAAAAAGTAGTCGCCTTTTTTAACGCGGCGGGAATAATTTTTACCCTCAAGCGTTCCGCAGCCATCAAGCACTATCCATACCGAAGGACCAAAAGAGGGCGTGTAACTTCCGCCGCATAATGTAATGCGATTTTCGGCAAAGCAAGGTGTGTGTTCATAACCAATCAAGCTTTCAATTAAAACGCCGTTTTCGTTTTTTACCGTTTTTGGTGCGATTTTTGCGCTTGCGAGCGCCTTTTCGCCCACCATTGAGTAATCAAAACAGTCAAGGGCAGTCGATTTGTCTAATCCGATATACTCCTCTTCATAACTGATGTGGGTATCCCCGCACCAACGTTCGGGCTGAATGGTGAAGTCCGTCGGTTCCTGCACCTCTAATATAGTGCAGCCGGCACCGATGGCATGAATGAGCCCGGCACGAATGAGGTAAACATCGCCGACTTTTGCATCAACACCGGCTAAAATGGTGCGCATAATATCGCGCTCGGTTTCGCTGCGTTCTTCGAGGTCGGATAATTCCTCTTTTGTGATTTCACGCTTAAAACCAAAATAAATTTTGGCACCGGGTCTGGTTGCCAGCACAAGCCAGGCTTCTGTTTTGCCGTAAGGCGAGCCAAAGTTCTTTTTTGCAAATTCTTTTGTAGGGTGCACCTGCATAGGTAAACGAATGGCACTGTCAAGGTATTTTACCAGGCAATCATACTTTCTGCCGCCCAACAGGTTTTCGGGATATTTTTTAATTAAATCATCAAAAAACATCTCTGTTCCTTCGGGACGGGCAACGCCGTCTCTTTCACCAAAATATTTGGGATTAATGGCTTTTACACAACTTGCAATCCACTCTTCGGGAAAAAAGTCGTCTTCTTCCTCGGGCAAACCGCAAAATTCTGCAATCCCTTTACCGCCCAAATAAACTCTGTAAACCCTGTTTTTTTCAAAAAAGATAGGGGATGAGGTGAGCTGTTCCAAATTCATTGCAATTGTTCCTTTCTATAGGTGAATATGATTCATTGCAGTTGTGTTTATTGTACCATATTCTTTCGTGCGATTCAATCATTCAAATGCCAAATCATCTTTTCTTGTGTAATTATTATGAAAGTATATTTTAAAAACTGTTGCCGGGTCAAGAGTATGACGCATAGAAAATTGTTAAGTACTTAACAATCACACGAGATTAGAGAAGAATAATAGTTTAGCGGTATACAACTATGCAAGAGTATAGATAAAAATAGTTAAGTGCTTAACAAACTTGCAAGGGAAGAAAGATAAAAATAATTTAGCATTAAATTATTTCTCAATATCAAAAACTGAAAAGGGGCTGTCTCAACTAATTATTTAGTTGAGACAGCCCCTTAATTACACAATAGCCAAAAATTTGTTATTTGCTTAGCAATCCATCATAAACACTTTGTGCATGACGCGGCTCAACCGCATTCTCAACAAATATTTTGAATACTTCAAAAATGAATATTCTCTTCGGGTTAATGAGTACTCTTACGCATTCACCTTCACCGAATATAGTGATTTGACTTTTACCGTTTTCAATAATGTATTTCATTAAAATCTCCTTTCATACAATAATGCTATTGTGTATGTAAAGAGAAAACCAAAGATTATTGTTGCACAAACCAAACCAAACTAAAGAGCAAGGGAGTATTCAAAAATGTATTGATTTTTGAATAAAAAATAGGTTTAAGTGCTTTGCTGTACTTTTAGTAAGCTTCACAGCGTTAAAAATGCTTAATAATAGTTTAATAAGGCGTTTATGAAAAAATGTGACTTGGGGCACTCTCCGTATGCCCCTTACTTGAGTTTTTTATTTGTATTCGCCTAACGGCGTATGAAATCCTTTTATTTATTACTGTTTTTAAAAGCCGTTTCTTTGCCGGCGTTGTCATAACCAAAGATTTATTTTTGCCGGTTATAATACTTCTCTTGTAAATGAGAAAAGACTCTGCGGTAGTCTTTATGCAATTGATTTTTTCTGACTTATCATATATAATATAAAAAACAGGAGGAGATTTGCCATGAAAAAGTTGTTTTCCATTCCTTTATCTATCCTGATGATGATATCTGTCATTACGACCATGCCCCTTGCCTTGGCGTTAAATGGTACGCCCGCGCCGAAAACGGTGCAGGAGGCAGGTTATTATGTCGATTTTGCCGCCAATGCGCCGATTTCCACCGTGCGTATTGACAGCGCAAAAATCAATCAGGCAAATGTGACCATTACATACCGCGATAATTCCAAGCGTTTTGACATCAATGAGGATGGCTATGTATATGCCGTAAATTGTACTGTCAAGCAAGGCTACACCGGTTTGGGCGGTTTTACGCTTAGTTTTGCGGACGCTGCTGTTTTCCCAGATGGCAGCAGAAAGCCGTTGGAAGTTTTCTTTGCCGAAGTGCATACCATCGGCTTAACGGATGTTGAACAGTATAAAGATGATTTGTATTTTGCACAAATTACCGATAATCCCGCTCATCCGCTGGATTTTACACCGCTATCGCAGGCACAAAAGCATGTTGCCATCCGCAGCAGAGTGTATTTTAGCATCCCGCAAGCCGGCGCGGAGGATACTTTCCTTTTTGCGGCAAGCGGCATCAATACAGTCCGCAGTGCAAACAGCATTTTTGCAAGAATAGTGGATGCATCGGGGCATTATAACTATTCCGAATCGATGGAGCCGATGAGCGGCATTGCCGCAGGCAGCGGTTTATATTATCCTGCCGATACGGCGTTAAATGTGGTGCAGGGTACCACGGCAGGGAGCCTTGGCGTGCGTTTTGTCGGCACAGGTAATCCCATAGAAGATTATTTGGCATATAAAGACGGCTTTGCCGCTGTCGGCAATGCGAAAACAGGCTTTTCTTCGCGCATATGGAGCAGTTGCGGCACGAGTATTATGCCGCTTTCAATCAATCTTCTCACCCCGGGCGTGGGGTATGAACTCACTACCGCGGCAGGGAAAAACGGCAGTATCTCTCTATGGGCTGACGGCACTGCCAACAGTGAAAGTGCGACGCAACTTGCCGGCGGAACAGTGCAAACACCGCTGACCTACCTTGTGCCGAAAGGCAAGGCGGTTACGGCGGTGATAACGCCAAATGCCGGTTATGAACTTGACACATTGACCGTGAACGGCACCGTTGTACAACCAACGCGTTCGAGCAGAATCTGCGGTCCCTATGAATATGACATCCCTGCGGAGATTGCAGGGCGGTTAGAGGGCGACAATTGCACCGTGAGCGCCACCTTCAAGCCCTTTGAAAAAAGAACAATGGAAATGCGCGTAATTGCTTCCAATTGGACTTACGGCGAAGATTCTTCGATGTGCCTGCGCGTTTCCCCCGCAAGTATTCCGGCGTATGCAACGCTCACAAAATTATATAAGGAGCGTGGTGCGCACGATAGCACTTACACAACCGAAAAACCCACACAGGCAGGGGAATATACAGCCAAGTTTATTCGCTCTGAGACCGATGTGTATAAAGAGGATGTCAAAGTTCTCGATTTCACCATTTATCAGGCGGAACCGACTTACACCGTGCCAACCGGATTAACGGCTACCTATGGCGACCGGCTTTCAAGCGTAACCCTACCCGAGGGCTGGCAGTGGGATAACGGCGCACAATCGGCAGGCAATGTCGGTAACAACAGTTTTGCGGCAACCTTTACGCCTACGGATGCGAGAAATTACAAAACCGTGAGCGAAAGTGTAGGTGTAAATGTGGCGAAAAAAGCGCTCACCGTTACGGCGGATGATAAGAGAAGTTTCTGCGGTTCGCCGCTGGAGGCGTTGACTTACACCATCAGCGGAGAAACGGTGCCCGGTGATGACCTCGGTATCACCCTTGCCACGCTTGCCGATAAAGATACTCCCGGTCATTATGATATTACGGTTAACTGCGGTGATAACCCAAACTATGATTTTACCACCGTTAACGGCGTCTATCGGGTAGAAGAAGCGCCGGTTTATGACTTTGTTATCGGGAAAAACGCGCAGTGGACACTCGGAGGTGACAAACCGCTTGCTTTTACCCTGCAACGCAGTTACAATGATGAAGATACTTTCTCCAACTTCCGCGGTATTGAAGTGGATGGCGTTACGGTTGAGGGCATACACTATGATGTCACGCAAGGCAGCGTCAATATTCGCCTGAAAGCGGCATTTTTAAACACCCTTTCCGTAGGCGAACACACATTAAAAGTGCTATTTAATGATGGAGAAACCGCAACCACCGTTACCGTTTTAGCCGCAGACGAAGAGCGGACAGTTGTACCGCAGGATAATGTACTACCCGCGAATACGCAAGCGCCAAAGGCGGCAACGCAAAAAAACAGCACTTCTCCGGTAACGGGCGATACGGGGAATGTCCGGGCGCTCGCATTGCTTATAAGTGCCGGTGTTGCTACGGCATCGGTAATTCTGTCAGTGAAAAAGAAACGCCAATCAAACCACCTGTAAGTGATAAAATAAAGGTGTTTTAAAACTTAATTCGCCGTGAAAAAGTTTCAAAGGTGGCGCAAAGTATTATGTGAGAATCAGAACCTATAAAACCATAGGCGGCAAAAACTATTTTTTCGCATGGTCGGCGGCAAAGGCAGTGACTACGAAGAAATCAAAGGGGCTGTCTCACTTGCGTGAGACAGCCCCTTAAATGTGAGTATGTAAAATGTAGAGGATATGCTGTTTTTTATTGTTAGAGCGGGACAGGGACGGGTGTTCTTCATTCATTCTCTATACAACATCCTTTAAAATAGAAACATCGCGTTGTCACTTCAATAAAATATTTCTAATTATCAATAATTCGTTGGTAAAAAAATAAACCTACTGCGGTGCAGTAGGTGATATTTTTGCTTTTGTTATGCTCTTTCAACCTTGCCTGAACGAAGGCAGCGAGTGCAAACGTAAACTCTTTTCGGTGAGCCGTCTACAATAGCTTTTACACGCTTAATATTCGGTTTCCATGTTCTGTTGGAACGTCTGTGAGAGTGGGAAACTTTAATGCCGAAAGACACACCCTTACCGCAATATTCACA
Source organism: Oscillospiraceae bacterium (assembly GCA_902794945.1). GTDB lineage: Bacteria > Bacillota > Clostridia > Oscillospirales > Acutalibacteraceae > RUG714. Next base: position 5,489 of record CADBJA010000022.1, on the reverse strand, counting down.
TTTTGCCATGTGCCTGCACCTCCTTAAGTAATTTTATGACTGAAATATAGTATCACAAAAGCAATTAAAATGCAAGAACTTTTTTTGAGATTTTCAAAAGAATACGAAAAAACGGATTATTTATCTCAAAATCGAACTTTTGTTCGATTTTTGCTTGACTTTGGCGTAACACTAAGCTATAATAAATGTATCAAATGTAAAGGAGATTACTATGGCTTCAGATAAAGAAAAGGCAATCCAAACCGCGATTGATCAAATAGAAAAGAAATTCGGTAAAGGCTCTATTATTAAACTCGGCAATACCGCTGCGCTTGATGTAGAGGCGGTTTCCACCGGCTCTTTGGGGCTTGATATGGCAACCGGTATCGGCGGCTTACCCAGAGGCAGAATTATTGAGATTTACGGTCCCGAATCCTCAGGTAAAACCACTTTGGCGCTTCACGCAGTGGCAGAGGTGCAAAAGCAGGGCGGCACTGCCGCATTTGTAGATGCCGAGCATGCACTTGACCCGCTTTATGCCAAAAATTTAGGTGTTGATGTTGACTCTTTGCTCGTTTCTCAGCCGGATGACGGTGAACAGGGTCTTGCCATTGCCGAGGTATTGGCGCGTTCCGGCGCGGTCGAAATCATTATTGTGGACTCCGTTGCCGCATTGGTTCCGAGAAGTGAGATTGAGGGTGAAATGGGTGACAGCCATGTCGGTCAGCACGCCCGCCTGATGTCACAGGCATTGCGTAAACTTGCCGGTATTATTGCAAAAACCAATTGTATTATTATTTTCATTAACCAATTGCGTGAAAAAATCGGTGTGATGTACGGTAACCCCGAAACCACCACCGGCGGTAGAGCGCTTAAATTCTACGCCTCTATGCGTATTGATGTAAGAAGAATTGAGCAAATCAAAGTTGCCGGTGCAGGCGGGCAAACCTTTGTGGGTTCGCGCACCAGAGCAAAGATTGTAAAAAATAAAGTTGCCCCTCCGTTTAAAGAAGCAGAGTTTGATATTATTTACGGTGAGGGTATCTCTAAAGTCGGTGAGATTTTGGATACCGGTGTCAAGTATGACATCTGCAAAAAGGGCGGTGCCTGGTTCTATTACGGTGAAATCAGACTCGGTCAGGGTAGAGAGAATGCCAAAAAGTATCTCAAAGAGAATCCCGATATGATGGCGGAGATTGAAGCAAAGATTAAAGAGAAACTGCTTGCCGATGATGAGGATAATGCCAAAGCGGCAGCACCCAAAGCAGAGCCGAAAGCGGCGGCAAAAGCACCCGCTAAGGCGGCACCTGCAAGCACCACCAGAAAATCTTCTGCCGAGATTGATATTATTGTAGATGATGAGGATGAATAATGCGTTTAACCTACTCATCCGGTAAAAAGAATAAAATTCATATCAGCATCGATGGTGAATATCGCTTCACCGTCGATGCTGATTTCTGGTTTTCTTTAGGTATTTACCAAAACAGCGAGTTAGACGAAGCGGAACTTGCCGCTTTGGAGGAAGCAGTCTATACAAGGCGTGCATTTAATAAGGGAATTGGCTTTCTTTCGCGCCGCGCTCATTCCAAAAAAGAACTGATAGAAAAAATTAGCAAGACAAGTGAAAAAAAGTATGCTATAATAGCGGTAACCGAATTGGAGCAGCGGGGCTATGTGAACGATGCCGACTTTGCCGCCGAATATTATGATTACTTGCAGCGTGTTAAACACTTCGGCAAGCGCCGCATTGCGACAGAACTCTATAAAAAGGGTATTGATAAAGACATTGTTGCGATGCTTGAAATGGAGAACGAGTCCGACCCGCAGGCAGAAATCCGTGCGCTTTTAGAAGGCAAATTTGCCTCAAAACTTTACGATGAAAAAGCCCGCCGCAGAACGGTGAACGCCTTATTGCGTTTAGGCTACAATTACAGCGATATACGCCCTGTAATGGAAGAATATACAACTGGAATTTGATTAATGCATAATTTTAAATGTAAAATTATAGTATCCATATTCAAATTTAAAGAAAAATAAAATGCGCGTAAGCGCCACCATTAATTCCGAATTCCGTATTCCGAATTCCGAATGATACCGGAGGATACAGATGAGTGCTAAAGTAGGTTTAATCTCACTCGGTTGCCCGAAAAATCAGGTAGATGCCGAAATGATGTTGGCAAAATTGGGCGATGCCGGCTTTGAAATTACCAACAGTGCCGAAGGGGCTGACATTGTGATTGTCAACACCTGCGGCTTTATTGAAGATGCCAAAAAAGAGGCAATTGAGAATATATTGGATATGGTCTCTCTCAAAAATGAGGGATTGCTCTCGCATATCATCATCACCGGTTGCCTTGCCGAGCGCTATGCCGATGAAGTGGCAAAAGAGTTTCCGGAGGCGGATGCCGTGCTCGGTATTGGTGCCAACGGTGATATTGTTGCCGCCTGCAAGCAGGTTTTGGCAGGGGAACACAAAACCGCTTTTCCCGAAAAGTGCCTAATGCCTTTAGAGGGTGACAGGGTATTAACCACCCCGTCACATTGGGCATATCTTAAAGTAGCGGACGGTTGCTCAAACTGTTGTTCCTACTGCGCTATTCCGCTCATTCGCGGTAAATTCCGTTCGCGTGAAATGGAGTCTGTTTTGGCGGAAGCACGCGCTTTGTGTGAAGACGGGGTGCGTGAAATTGTGCTCATTGCGCAAGATACCACGCGCTACGGTGAAGATAATTACGGCAAACCGATGTTGCCCGAACTCTTGCGCCGCCTGTGTGAAATTGATTTTGAGAGAATTCGTATTTACTACTGTTACCCCGACCGCATTACGGATGAACTCATCAGCGTGATGCGTGAGAATGACAAAATTGTTAACTATATCGACTTACCGCTGCAGCATGTGAATGCAAACGTATTGCGTGCCATGAATCGCCGCGGCGATAAAGAGAGTTTAACCGCGCTGTTAAAAAAGATTAAAGCGCAAATTCCCGATTGTGTGATTCGCACCACCTTTATTTGCGGTTTTCCGGGTGAAAGTGAAGCAGATTTTACGGAGTTATGTGATTTTGTAAAGGAAATCGGCTTTGATAGAATGGGTGCTTTTGCCTATTCGCCGGAGGAAGATACCCCCGCCGCCACAATGGAAAATCAAATTGATGAAAGAATTAAGGCGCGCAGGGTTGAAGTTTTGATGAATACACAGTATAATATAACGATAGAAAAAAATAAATCCTATATCGGCAAAACCTTCGAGGTGATGACAGACAGTTATGATACGGACTCTTGCTTGTATTTTGGCAGGTCGTATATGGATGCCCCCGAAATTGATACCGGTGTGTATTTTGCGAGTGAGCGTGAACTTCACCCCGGCGATATGGTCACTGTCGAAATACTTGATTTTGATGAGTATGATTTAATCGGAAAAGAAGCAATTACAATTCATAATTCATAATTCATAGTTTAATCGTTTTGCAGTGAATAGAGCGAAGCGGAACGGGTGCGGAAATGAAAATCCTAACCGCTTAACGCCACTTAAAGCTATACTCCTTCAACCACATAAGCCTCCCTTGTGCAAAGGGAGGTGCCGACAAAGTCGGCGGAGGGATTGTGAGTGAGCAAGGTTGCACACACAGTGTAACGGAGGGGTAGTAAACTAACAATTTCTATATCTGATTTTGGAAAGACAGTTCTGAAATTAATTCATAGTTTAGCCGTTTTGCAGTGAATAGAGCGTAGCGAAACGGGTGCGGGTGTCCCGCCCCTCATTCTTCATTATTCACTATTCATTATTCATTGTGAGCGAAGCGAACTGTTGTGAGGTATTTATGTTTGAAACATTTAAAGAGGATATGGCGTGCATTCGAGACAGAGACCCTGCCGCGAAATCCTCTTGGGAAATATTTTTATGTTACCCGGGTTTTAAAGCGATTCGGGCGTATCGCCGTGCGCATAAGCTCTATTTAAAAGGGCATTTTTTAAGGGCGCGGATGATTTCGCAACGCTGCGCCTATAAAACCGGTATTGAAATTCACCCGGGCGCTAAAATCGGCAAACGCTTTTTTATTGACCACGGTCACGGTGTGGTGATTGGTGAAACAACCGAAATTGGTGATGATGTCACGATTTACCAGGGCGTTACTTTAGGCGGTACCGGTAAAGAGTGCGGTAAGCGCCACCCGACCATTGGCAACAATGTGATGATTGGCGCCGGTGCAAAGCTGTTGGGCTCGTTTAAAGTGGGCGATAATACCCGTATTGCAGCCGGTTCGGTAGTGTTAAGCGAAGTGCCGCCCAATTCCACCGCTGTCGGTTCACCCGCGCGTGTGGTGCGCACAAAAGGTCACCGTGTGACAGACCTTGACCAAGTGCATATTCCCGACCCGGTGCGCAGAGAATTGCGCAAATTGCATAAGAAGGTTGACCACCTTTCCAAGCAGGTAGAGGCGATGGAAAGTGAAGATACAAAAGAAGATATTAAGACCGATAAGGAGAGTCAGTAATGTATATATACAACACCCTCACAAGAAGAAAAGAAAAACTCAAAACCATAGACCCCGGCAGGGTAAAAATCTATGCCTGCGGTCCCACGGTATATAATTATATTCACATCGGTAATGCGCGCCCGATTTGTGTGTTCGATACACTGAGAAGGTATTTAGAGTACAGAGGTTATGATGTAACCTTTGTGCAAAACTTTACCGATATTGATGATAAAATTATTAAGCGTGCAAACGAAGAGGGCATCACTTACGATGAAGTTGCCAAAAAATACATTGCCGAGTATTGGACCGATGTGGGGGGCATGAATGTGCGCCATGCGGATATTCACCCGAAAGCGACCGAAAACATCCCCGAAATTATTGAAATGGTCAGCGACTTGCAAAGCAAGGGTTTTGCGTATGAAGTTGAGGGCGATGTATATTTTAGAACGAAAAAGTTTAAAGAGTACGGTAAACTCTCTCACCAGCCGTTAGAGGATTTGGCGGCGGGTGCCAGAATTGCCATTGGCGATATAAAAGAAGACCCGATGGATTTTGCCCTTTGGAAAGCGGCAAAACCCGGTGAGCCGTATTGGGATTCCCCGTGGGGGCACGGCAGGCCCGGCTGGCACATTGAGTGCTCTGCGATGAACCGCAAGTATTTGGGAAAAACCATTGATATTCACTGTGGCGGCAAAGACTTGGTATTCCCGCACCACGAAAATGAAATTGCGCAAAGTGAAACCTGCAACGGCGCACCCTTTGCCAATTATTGGATGCATAACGGCTATATTAATGTTGATAATGAAAAAATGAGTAAATCCCTCGGCAATTTTAAAACCGTGCGTGATGTTGCCGAAGTTTACGGCTATGAGCCCATTCGTTATTTTATTATCAGTGCGCATTACCGCAAGCCGATTAATTATTCGATTGAGATTATTGAGCAATGCAAAGCCTCTTTAGAGCGTTTGTATAACTGTAAAGAGAATTTGGAGAATTATATCCGCTCTGCCGAAAGTACCGCGATGAAAGAGG
>CADBJA010000021.1 GCA_902794945.1 Oscillospiraceae bacterium | reverse complement strand
CAAAATGACCAGATTTTACGTTATCAGGCACTGCGAAGCGGTGGGTAACAAAGAAAAAATATTTCAAGGCACATACGATGGAGAAGTATCGGAACTTGGAATTAAACAATTGGATTATTTATCGCTTAGAATGCGCAATGAACCTATTGATTTGATTTTTTCATCATCGCGAAAGCGCGCTCGCGCGACGGCGGATGCCGTGAACCGGTATCACGGTTTACCGATTATGATTGATGATAGAATTATGGAAATCAATGCCGGTGAGTGGGAAGGAAAGCATTTTGCCGATTTTCCGAAACTTTTTCCGAAAGAAATGGATTTGTGGGATAATGACCCCGCAAATTTTGAAGCCCCGAACGGTGAAAAAATGCGCGATGTATACAAGCGTATGGTGAATTTTGTAAAAGAGCAGGCAACCATCCATACAGGTAAAACCATTGTGTTGGCTTCCCACGGCTGTGCCATTCGTAATTTGCTTGCGTGGGCAGACGGATACGGGCTTGAAAACATCGGTAAAGAAGTGTGGTGTGCCAATACGGCTGTCAATATTATTGATGTAGATGATGATTTAAACCCGCATTTGGTTCTAAAAAATGATATTTCTCATTTGCCGGAACAGATGCAATCCTTATCCTCACAAAAATGGAATAATAAGTAAAAAGGTGTTTTTATGGTTATTTTAGCAGTGGATTACGGCGATGCCAGAACCGGGCTTGCCGTGTGTGATAAAAATGAAATATTGGCAAGTGCTATTGGTACTATCCACGAGCGTTATGAGCCGCTTGTTATTGAAAAAATCAAACAAACGGCTGCCGATTATAAGGCAGAACGCATTGTTATAGGTAAGCCGGTAAATATGGATGGAAGTGTCGGTCAAAGAGCAGAAAAATGCGCCGAATTTGCGCGTAATCTTGAGGCTGAAACCGGCATTTTGTGCGAATTATATGATGAAAGAATGACAACTATGATTGCCCATAAATCTTTAAATATGACCAATACAAGGGGCAAAAAAAGAAAAGAAGCAGTGGATGCGCTATCTGCTCAAATTATCTTACAAGATTATATTGATGCAAAAAATAAAAAAATAGGTTGATTTTTTTGAAAAACTAATATATAATAATCAAGTCAATTTGATTTGCCGGTGTGATGGAATTGGCAGACGTGCTGGACTCAAAATCCAGTGGTGGCGACACCGTACCGGTTCGACCCCGGTCACCGGCACCATAAAACTACTCAAGTTTTGCTTGGGTAGTTTTATTTTTTAAGGTAAGTTTAACCATAAAAAAGTAAACATTAATTCTTGTATTTAGATTAAATCACAAATTAAATAAATATTTATAATTATTATTGAATTTATATATAATAGGTGATAAAATATAATCGATATAATAGGAGTATAATGCATAGATGATTATTTTGGGAATTGACCCCGGTTATGCCATTATCGGTTGGGGTGTGTTAGAATATAAAAATAACCACTTTAAAGTGATTGATTTCGGTGCGATTACAACCAATGCCGGCGAATACTTTCCGCAGCGCCTTTCCGTGATTGACAAAGAACTAAAAAAAATTATCGATACATATCACCCGCAGGTGATGAGTATGGAAAAAATCTTTTATAATTCCAATGCAAAAACCGTGATTGATGTATCGCAAGCAAGAGGTGTCATTACGCTTGCCGCATACGATAAAGGCTTAGAAATTGCCGAATACACACCTTTACAAGTAAAACAATCCGTTGTCGGCTACGGCAGGGCTGAAAAAAAGCAGGTACAGGAAATGACCAGAACCATTTTGGGGTTAAATAAAGTCCCGAAGCCCGATGATACGGCAGATGCACTGGCAATGGCAATATGCCACGGGCACTCCTCCGGCTCATTACTACAAAATATGAAAGGCAGAACTTGGTAAATGATATATAGCGTTAAGGGAAAAGTGATTACAACGGAACCAAATGCCGCTGTGATTGAAGTGGGCGGTGTCGGTTTTAAATGCATCTGTTCTTCACGAACATTGGCGGCGTTGCCCGATAAAGAGAAAGAAACTTTTTTACTCACTTATATGAATGTGCGTGAAGATGCGATTGAATTGTTCGGCTTTTGTGATCAAACGGAACTTGATTGCTTTAAACTGCTTATCGGTGTAAAAGGGGTTGGTCCCAAAGCGGCAATGAGTATATTATCTACACTGACCCCCGACAGATTAGCCCTTGCGGTTGCCTCAAAAGATTTTAAAGCGATTCAATCTGCCCCCGGTATCGGCAAAAAGAGTGCCGAAATGGTGGTGCTTGAGTTAAAAGATAAGTTGGGTTCATTAGAGATAGCCGATGTGCCTGAACTTGAACAGGTGAGTGCCACACATCATTCTTCCGCCAAAAAAGATGCCATTGAAGCACTTGTTTCATTGGGATATTCGCAAAGTGATGCTTCGCGTATTGTTTCAAAAGCAGATGCCTCTTTGTCAACGGAAGATATCATCAAATACGCTTTAACAAATTTAGGTTTATAGTAGGAGAAATATGAATTACGAAGAAAACGAATCCCGACTGGTATCCACCGAATTTGATTACAGTGAAGATAATGACATTGAATTGTCTTTACGCCCAAAGGTGTTAGACGATTACATCGGTCAGGAAAAAGTAAAAGAAAAGTTAAAAATATATATTGCAGCAGCAAAAAACAGAAATGATATTTTAGACCACATTTTGTTATACGGTCCTCCGGGGCTCGGTAAAACCACGCTCGCCGGGATTATTGCCAATGAAATGGGCGTTAACTTTAGAGTGACTTCCGGTCCTGCCATTGAAAAGCCCGGCGATTTGGCTGCATTGCTCACGAACCTGCAAGAAGGTGATGTGCTTTTTATTGATGAAATTCACCGCTTAAACCGTTCGGTTGAAGAAGTGCTGTACCCTGCGATGGAAGACCAGGTCATTGACATTATCATCGGCAAAGGTCCTTCCGCAAGAAGCATTCGCTTAGATTTGCATAAGTTTACACTCATCGGTGCTACCACAAGGGCAGGGCAATTAAGCGCACCGCTGCGTGACAGATTCGGCGATGTGGAAAGATTGGAACTCTATACCACCGAAGAATTAGCACAAATCGTATCCAGAAGCGCCGGTATTTTAGGCATTGACATTGAACCCGACGGCGCACTTGAAATCGCATCTCGCTCACGCGGTACACCGCGTATCGCCAACAGGCTTTTAAAGCGTGTGCGTGATTTTGCCGAAGTGGTGTATGACGGTGTTATCAGTGAAGAAAGTGCGATGAAGTCCCTCAATAAAATGGATATTGATGAATTAGGGCTTGACCAAATTGACAGAATATTATTATTAACAATGATTCGTAACTATAATGGCGGTCCTGTCGGTTTAACCACAATTGCTGCTTCTATCGGTGAAGAGACCGTCACGATTGAAGATGTGTACGAGCCGTACTTACTACAAATCGGCTTTTTAACCAAAACGCCCCGCGGCAGATGTGCCACGCCGAAAGCGTATCGGCATTTGGGGATTGAATACAATGTGAATTAGGAGATAAAAATGGGTAGATTATTCGGAACAGACGGTGCAAGAGGTGTTGCCAACAGTGAATTGACACCCGAACTTGCTATGAATATCGGCAGAGCAGCCGCCTGTGTGTTAACAAAAGAGAATAAAAGAGCAAAAATTTTAATCGGTAAAGATACAAGGCAGAGTTCCGATATGTTGGAAGCCGCATTGGCTGCAGGGCTGTGCTCTGTTGGTGCAGATGTTCTGATTTTAGGCGTTGTGCCGACACCGGCTGTGGCATATCTTGTTAAAAAATATGAGTGTGATGCGGGCGTGATGATTTCCGCTTCTCACAATCCCTGCGAATTTAACGGTATTAAAATATTTCAAGGCACCGGTTATAAATTACCGGATGAAATCGAAAACAGGATTGAAGCCATTATCTTAGACGGTGCCGAAGAACCGCCTGTGAAAATCGGTGGGGAAGTCGGTAAAATCGCTTATTGCGAGAGTGCGGTTAATGATTATGTTTCTCATATTTTAGAATGTAAACAAGCAGATTTTACCGGTATGAAGCTTGCATTTGACTGTGCTAACGGTTCTTCCTCCGCCACAGCCGAAAAACTGTTTTCCTCTCTCGGGATTGACGGTGTGTATAGCGCGAATGAGCCTGATGGTGTGAATATCAATGCCGGTTGCGGCTCTACGCATTTAGAGTCATTACAATCCCTTGTGAAAGCAAACGGGTGTGAACTTGGTTTCGCTTTTGACGGTGATGCCGACAGAATGTTGGCGGTGGATGAAAACGGCAACACGGTAGACGGTGATAAGATTATTGCTATTTGCGCAAAATATATGAAAGAACAGGGCACATTGAAAAATGATACCGCTGTTGTGACGGTAATGAGTAACATGGGATTTTTTAAATTCTGTGATGAAAACAGCATCCATTGCGAGAAAACCGCAGTCGGCGACAGATATGTGCTTGAAAATATGCTCAAAAACGGTTATAACATCGGCGGCGAACAATCCGGTCACATTATCTTTTTAGACCATTCCACAACGGGGGACGGTCAACTCTCCGCCTTAATGCTTTTGAATGTCATCAAAAACACCGGCAAATCGCTTTCCGCTTTAGCTGCTCAAATGCAGGTATACCCGCAGGTTCTTGTTAATGTGACAGTGTCTGCCGAGGGCAAAGCCGCCTATGCATCCGATAAAGCGATTAAAGCTAAAATTGAAGAAGTGGAAACAAAACTTGGGGATGACGGTCGTGTTTTGGTACGTCTTTCCGGTACAGAGCCTCTCATTCGTGTGATGTTAGAGGGTAAGGATTTAGATATGATTACCTCTTTCGCAAATGAAATCGCAGATTTAGTGAAGGAACGTTTAAGTTAATGAGAGTTGCAGAAAATTGGAAAGATTATGAACTCATAGATTGTTCCGCCGGTGAAAAGTTAGAGCGCTGGGGCGATAAAATATTTATCCGTCCCGACCCGCAGGTGATATGGCAAACGCCGAAAAAGAACCCTTTATGGCGCAGTGCCGATGCAAAGTATTTGCGTTCCAAAACCGGTGGCGGCAGGTGGGAAGTATATAAAAAATTACCTGCCGCGTGGACAGTGGATTATAAAGACTTGCGTTTCGGCGTCAAAACCATGGGTTTTAAACATACGGGCATTTTTCCCGAGCAGGCTGTCAATTGGGATACATTGACCGATATGATAAAAAATGCCGGCAGACCGGTTAAAGTGTTAAATCTTTTCGGTTATACCGGATGCGCGACCATTGCGTGTTTAAAAGCAGGCGCATCCGTGTGTCATGTAGATGCTTCAAAAGGTATGGTGCAGTGGGCGAAAGAGAATGCCAAACTTTCCGGTGTAGAAGATAGAAATGTGCGTTGGATTGTGGATGATTGCTTTAAGTTTGTAAAGCGTGAAATCCGGCGCGGCAATACTTACGATATTATCATCATGGACCCGCCGTCTTACGGCAGAGGTCCCAATAAAGAGATTTGGAAATTAGAAGACAGCATTTATGATTTTTGCAACACTTGCACCGAGATTATGCATAAAGATTCACTTGCGTTGTTTTTAAACTCTTATTCTACCGGTCTTTCCGCTGCAGTGATGCAGTATGTGTTGGCTTCCAGTATCGGCAAAAAATGGGGCGGTAAGGTACTCAGTGATGAAATCGGCTTGCGTGTGAGCGAAAGTGGGTTGGTCTTACCGTGCGGTGCCACCGCCATATGGAGTAAAGAATGAGTTTTATTGAGTTTTCAAATGTTACATATTCTTATCCCGATACAAAGCGAAAAGCCATTGAAAATATTCATTTAACAATTGAGCAAGGGGAATTCATTTCCGTAATCGGTCACAACGGTTCCGGTAAATCCACTTTTGCGAAACTGCTCAACGGATTGCTTGTGCCGCCGGAAGGCTGCGTCAGCGTTTCCGGTATCAGTACGGCGGATGAAGAAAAAAGGCTTAACCTGTTACAACAAGTGGGTATGGTGTTTCAAAACCCCGACAACCAAATTGTTGCCAGTGTTGTAGAAGAAGATGTGGCTTTCGGCCCCGAAAATTTGGGTGTGCCGCCGGAAGAAATACGCACCCGTGTAGATGATGCGTTAAAAACGGTCGGTATGTATGAGTTTCGGTTGAAAGCGCCGCATAATTTATCGGGCGGTCAAAAGCAACGAGTCGCCATTGCCGGTATTTTGGCAATGCAACCGAAATGTATTGTGATGGATGAGTCTACGGCGATGCTCGACCCGATTGGTAGAAAAGAAGTGATGGATGCCGTTAAAAAACTCAATCGAGAGTTTGGTATCACGATTATATATATTACACATTTTATGAACGAAGCGGTTGATGCCGATCGTGTGATTTTGTTGGACCACGGCAGTATTTGTGCCGATGGCACACCGAAAGAAGTGTTTGCGGATTATGATGCGATAACCCGTGAATACGGGTTAGATGTGCCGCAAAGTTATGAATTGATGAAACAGTTGGGCGTGAATGCATGCATATTGGGAGAAGAGGAATGCATTCTTCACTTAACCCGACTTTTGGGAGAAAATGGAAAAGCTTAAAACCGAACATTTATCATATATCTACTCAAAAGGAACACCGTTTGAATATATGGCGTTGGATGATATTAATTTAACCATTCGCGCGGGTGAAACACTTGCCATTATCGGACACACCGGTTCCGGTAAGTCCACCTTAATCACGCATTTAAACGGGCTTTTAAAAGCACAAAGCGGTACCGTGATTTTTGAAGGGAAAGACATTTGGGCAGATAAAAAGGAATTAAAAAACATCCGTTTTAAAATCGGTCTGTGCTTTCAATACCCCGAATACCAACTTTTTGAAGAAACGGTCTATAAAGATATCGCATTTGGTCCCAAAAATATGGGGTTGGATGAAAAAGAAATCGATAGGCGTGTCAGGCAATCCTTAGCTTATATGGATTTACCCGAGAGTTATTTGGAACGCTCACCGTTTGATTTGTCCGGCGGGCAAAAGCGAAAAATAGCACTTGCCGGTATTTTGGCAATGCAACCGGATATTCTGGTGCTTGATGAGCCGACAGCCGGTTTAGACCCTGCCGCCAGAAATAATTTGTTTGATTTAATTCGCAGTTATAAAGAACAATCCGGCACAACCGTGGTTTTTGTTTCCCACAGTATGGAAGATGTGGCAAACCTTGCCGACCGTATTGTTGTGATGAATAAGGGCAAAATTGCGATGGAAGGAGCACCTGAAGAAGTGTTTCAGCACGCAGATGAGTTACTTGCCATCGGTCTTAATGTGCCTGCCATCACAAAAATCTTTTTAGGCTTGCAAAAAAACGGTTACCCGTTTCAAACCGTGTATACGGTTGAGGATGCCGTTAAGATATTGAAACCGCTCATAGGGGGTGATACGCTTGATGCGTGATATCTCCTTCGGTCAATATTATCCATCTCACTCATTACTGCACCGTTTAGACCCTCGCTTTAAAATTGTGATTACCATTTTATTGGTTGTCGGCATCTTTTTATGTAACACAGCGGTCAGTATCGGTTTTGCCGCTCTTTGTGCGCTTATATTTATGTTGCTCTCAAAAGTGCCGATTTCCACATACTTAAAAAACATAAAACCGCTTATACCGATTATCATATTCACATTCATTTTAAATTTGATATATGTACCGGGCGAACATGTGATTTTTTCGTTTTGGAAAATCACTTTATATATGGAAGCCGTGCAAACTGCGGTTTTTATCGCATTTCGAATTGTATTGCTTGTTATCATAACATCTTTTTTAACATATACCACCACACCTACCGCATTGACCAATGCCATAGAAGATTTATTAAAGTGGTTAAAAGTGTTTAAAGTAGATGTCCATTCCATTGCGATGATGATGAGTATTGCCCTTCGCTTTATTCCGACGCTGATTGATGAAATTAATAAAATTATGAATGCGCAAAAGGCAAGGGGTGCCGATTTTGAATCCGGCAATATCGTTAAAAAAATTAAAGCAATGGTGCCTATTCTTGTGCCGCTTTTTATCTCTTCTTTCAGAAGGGCGTATGAATTGGCAAACGCGATGGAATGCCGCTGTTATAACGGCGGCGCCGGCAGAACGAAACTGAAAACCATGCAAATTTCCGCAAAAGATTTTGTTGCGCTTTTTGTGATTGTGCTTGCTTTTGCAGGATTTATCTTGCTCAATAAAATCAAAATAGGCGGTCTGTTCTAATGCCCAATTTACTGTTAACAATTCGATATGACGGCACAAAGTACCACGGCTGGCAAGTGCAAAAAAATGCACTTACGGTTCAAGAAGTATTGCAAAATGCGATTGAAAAATTATTCGGCAGTCGGTTAGATGTAAAAGGTTGCTCGCGTACGGATACCGGTGTGCACGCCAATATGTATTGTGTGAGTTTTTTTGCACCGTTTTATCCCGGTGAGTATCATACCGTTAGCGCTCTCAATCGTTTTTTGCCGAATGATATAAAAGCGTATGCTTGCAAGGAAGTGAGTGTCGATTTTCATGCAAGGTACCATTGTGTCGGCAAAGAGTACATTTACCGCATTTATAACGGCAAATACGACAACCCTTTTTATGATAAGTATTCGTTTCATTACAAATATAAAATGGATGAAAATGAACTTAACCGCGCAGCCTCCTATTTTGAAGGTACTCACGATTTTGCGGCATTTTGCAGTGCAGGTTCCGATGTGGAAGATACGGTGCGTACTATATACCGCTGTGAAGTCACACGCGAAGGAGAAGAGGTACTCATTAGAATTTGCGGTGATGGATTTTTATATAATATGGTGCGTATTATAGCGGGCACATTCATCGATGTGGCAAAAGGTAAGACAAAAGCGGATGATATACCACTTATTATTAAATCAAAATCTCGTTCATCAGCCGGCAAAACCTTGGCGGCTAAAGGATTATTTTTAAACAAAGTTTACTATAGTGAGGTAGAACTTGAAGGCGGATAAAAGATTAAAGTTAAGAGGAAAACGAAAAAAAATAGTTGATAAGATAAACGCAAGTAATACACGAAGCGAAACCAAATCGGCATACTCTGCTCATCCGAAAAAGCGTAAAATATTTTTTAGGGTACTTTTTTCTGTGCTGGCGATTTCTCTTTTCTTGTTTTTAGTTTTGAATATCAATTATTTAACACCCGGTAAAATGAAAGAACATATTGGTGCTGTTTTTGCCGATACGGGTCATGGTGCGGGTTTCCCTTATCGATTTTCTTCTAATGAAATAAAAGATTTTTCTTCATTTTATTCAAATGATATTGTTATATTGACCGATAGCGATTTAATGATATTGAATCGCTCTGCGAAACCGGTATTGACATATAAACATTCTATGTCTAATCCGATTATGAAATGTTCGAGAGATAGAATTTTATTATACGATCAAGGGGCATCTAAAGCGGTTATATTAAACCAAAATGGTGTAGTGATAGATTTTCCTATTGATGCAAAAATTATTTGTGCTGATATATGTAATAACGGAAAAACCGCCATTGTTACGCGTAATGATTCCAAGAAAGAATTTTTGAATGTTTATGCCTATTCCGGGAAAAGAATAATGAATTGGCAAAAAGGTGCCGGTTATATTATTGATACAACATTGAGCGAAAATGGGAATTATGTTGGTGTTGCTATTTTAGATACTGAAGATGCCGTTCAAACAGTAACTATTCTAAATTTTACCGTAAGCAACGCGAAACAAAAGGGAAATACCAAAATTAAATCATCCACTTTTTATGGTATGGATTTTTTAAGTTCCAATGATTTAGCGGTTTTGTGTGATAATAAAATATTTGTTTTCAATTCTAAATGTGAAGGAAAAAAAGATTTAGAAATTAATGCCTCTAATTCATTACAACTGTATACTGATAATCGCGGTCAGATTATACATACATATTCATTGTTTAATAACGGTACATATTCTGTTGACGTATATAATTCAAATTTGAAAAAGATTTATTCAAAAGAGTGTAAGCAAGATATTATTACCACCGGTTCCGACGGAAAAAGTATATATGTTTTGTACACCAATAAAAATGTTGAATTAAATATGATAGGCGGCAAGGTGACTTATTTGGCAAAGCCCGATAACCTTGGCAGTTTTGCAGCCATTAAAGGCAAAAATATCTATGTTTGTTCAAACGGGTGCATCGAAAAAGTAAAGGCGAAAAAACAATGACAATGAATGTAACGGATATCATTTTTATTGTAATCGGTATCTTAATATGCATCTATTCACTTCATCAAGGCTTTTTAAAGCGTATTCGTTCTTTCATTGCAGCGGCAGTAGCCGGAATCGCCGATTATTTTGTATTTCAATACCTCAAACAGTTTAAATTTACAAAAAATTATTATATCGGTATTATTCTCTTAATATGTTTTATTATACTGTTCTTAGCAGTGAAATGGATGATTTCAAAACTCTCTAAAGATGTAAAAGAAACGCCGATTATAGGAGTGACTGATCGCTTATTCGGTTTGCTTATCGGTATCATCCAATCCGCCATTTTAATCGTTATTGTTTCTCTCATCATTTACACTGTTTCAAAAGAATATGCATTATCATCTGTGGTAATTTCTAACATTGTTAAATTATTAAAGGTTTAATATAGAAAGGATTTTTTATGGAATTATTGAAAAAATACTTAAAGCAGGCAAAAACGATTCCGAATATACTTTCGTTTATTCGTATTGCTTTAATTCCTGTTTTCTGTGTGTTGATGGCAAGCGCTATGAAAGGTGATATTTTAGATATCAAAAAATTTGTGATCGGCATCATTATTTTTGCCGTTGCCGGCTTAACGGATTTGTTTGACGGTAAAATTGCACGAAAATATAACCAGGTTACGGATTTGGGTAAAATGTTAGACCCCGTTGCCGATAAGTTGACACAATTTGCGGTAGCCATTATTTTAATGGTTTGGTTTTGGGGTGATTGGCTCTTTATCGGCTTGTTCTCGGTGTATATTATCAAAGAAGTATTCCAACTTGTTGCCGGTATTGTAATCCTTTCACGCTATGATAAACCGATGCAGGCAGCGATTTGGGGAAAAATATCAACTGTCGTTTTTTACATTGTGATGATAGTGATGTT
Organism: Oscillospiraceae bacterium; assembly: GCA_902794945.1. Taxonomy (GTDB): domain Bacteria; phylum Bacillota; class Clostridia; order Oscillospirales; family Acutalibacteraceae; genus RUG714. The sequence goes on along the minus strand of CADBJA010000021.1, from coordinate 960 downwards.
CTTAACAAGTGAAAAAGGCGTGATGCATCAGTTATACTTACAAAATATTGTGGGCTTTGATTTTGTGATGCCGAAAGTTGTATTATATATATTAGTCGGCATATCGGTCATTTTTATGATAAGAGCATTTTTCAGTTACATTCCTACATACGCGGAAGCGATGAAGCATACAAATCAAAGAGGGGTTGAAGAAGTACTTGCTGCCGCTTTAATTATATTTATCGGTTTATTTATGTTATTAATCAGGCATGACGGTGGCGGAACCGTATTTTGCTATCTTGCAGGCGGATTTTTCGGCTCGTCGATTACGCTGATGATTATCGGTGTTTACAAGTTGATTAAAACTTCCAAACTACCGAAGGGGGATCCTCTTGCACAGGAGGAAGAAAAAGCAAAAATAAAGGAAAATGGTGAAAAATAATGGCAATGATGTGTTCAAGGTGCGGCAAAAGACCGGCTGTTATCTTTATCTCAAAGCCCGACAGCGGTAATAATAAACCGGAAGGGCTGTGCTTAACGTGCGCAAAAGAATTAAATATCGGTCCCGTAAAACAGTTGATGGAGCAAATGGGAATTACCGATGATGATTTGGAAGCGGCGCAAGAACAAATGGCACAGTTGATGAGCGAAAATGACGGTGATTTTGAATTAGGCGGTGCGCAACCTCTCCCGTTTATGAACTTTATGCAAGGTGAAAAGGCGGAAGAGGCGCAAGAAAGCGATGAAGAAAATCCCGCATCCGATGAAAAAGAGGAAAAAAAGAGCAAACATAAAAATAAGAGCAAACGCAAGTTTTTAAATTCATACTGTACAAATCTGACCAAAAAGGCGGAAAACAAAGAAATTGACCGTATTATCGGCAGAGATAAAGAGATTTCCCGTGTGGTTCAAATTTTGTGCAGAAGAACCAAGAATAACCCTTGTCTTGTCGGTGAACCCGGTGTGGGTAAAACGGCAATT
>CADBJA010000020.1 GCA_902794945.1 Oscillospiraceae bacterium | reverse complement strand
GACGGTGCTTGGCACTTACATATAATCTATATCTTCCCTACAAAAGCACCATTTATTGAAAATAGTATTTTAGCTAAAATATGGGGACATCGGTTTTGTTAGTATAACATCATTAAAACGGAATTAATAACGTAGGTGTTTATTTAACAGCTTATTTATGTAATTTAGATGTATCAAAGTTTTTTGAAATAAGCTCTAATATAGATAAAAACGAACATAAAAAAGCTATTATAAAATCAGGAAGATTACGGACTATACCCTACTAACTTCAAAATATATCGTACAAGCAAAGGTATTAAAAAACGGTAATTCTATCATCACATTGGGCATTAAAGTGGATAATACGGAACACTTAAACAATTTTCTTGCACGCTTAAAGAAAATTGAAAATGTTATCAGTGTTGAGAGAACCATTGTTTAAAAGGAGTCATTATGAAACTTGTGATACAAGTGGTAGATGAAGCAAAAGTGGAAGTGGACGGCAAAGTGACCGGTCAAATCGAAAAAGGGTTGATGGTTTTAGTCGGAGTAGGACAAAATGATACAAAATCCGATGCTGACCTTTTGGCGAAAAAAATGGTAAATTTGCGCATTTTTGATGATGCCAACGGCAAAACCAATCTTTCTCTTGCCGATGTAAACGGCGATATTTTAAGCGTTTCGCAATTCACTTTATTTGCCGATTGCTCTCACGGCAGGCGCCCTTCCTTTATTTACGCCGGAGCGCCGGATATGGCGAATGAGTTATATGAATACTTTAATTCTCAAGTACACCTTCTTACCGGTAAGCCGGTACAAAAAGGCATTTTCGGCGCCGATATGAAAGTTTCATTAGTGAATAACGGACCTTTTACCATTATTTTAGATTCAAAGGAATTGAGTAAATGAAAGTAAAAATATTTGCGATGGGCGAAAACTTTACTAACTGTTATATTGTTTATGATGAAAAAACAAAGAATGGTTTTTGTGTGGATGTTTGTGACAGAATAGACGACACATACTTCGCGTTTATTCAAAACAAGCACCTGAAAATACATTATTTATTTTTAACTCACGGGCATTATGACCACACAAGTGATATTTTAAAATTTAAAGCACATTTTCCTGCAACTAAAATCATTATCAGCAAAACAGATTACGAGAATATCAAAATGAATTTGTCTGTTTTTTGTACTTTCAATCAATTTACCACGCCCGACAGTTTGTGTGAAGAAGGTGATGAATATCCCTTTGCCGACAGCAATATAAAAGTGATGGTAACACCGGGGCATACTTCCGGCAGTGTTTGTTTTATTTATGATAATATGATTTTTTGCGGTGATACGGTGTTTCACCGCTCTATCGGCAGAACAGATTTGGCAACAGGGTCTTTTTTTGAAATTATGAAAAGTGTAAATAGGATTGCAAATATGGGGGATTACAAATTATTTCCCGGGCATATGGATGTGACGGATATTGCAACCGAAAAACGCGTCAATGAGTATTTTAGAATATGAAATTAATTCTTAACGGTAACGATTATCACTATGCACTCGAGCAGTTAATTCGGGTGTTTTTCCCCGATGTGAAACTCAAAAAAATATATGATTCACCTTTAACGGAAGGTGAATTTATTTTGTGTGAGAGTGTTTGCAGGGCAAATACCATACAAGTGCAGGTGAAGATGTGTTTATCCGATTATCAAAATGAAGCAAAGGATGAAATAAGCGGTGAAAATCTTTACAAAGCCGCTGAATTACGCGCCGCGCAACTGCTTTACCGTATGTTGGTCGAATATACGGGCTACACGCCGCAATGGGGCATACAAACAGGTGTGAGGCCGAGTAAAATATTTTTTAATCTGTTAAGGAATAACAGCGAAGCGCAAGCCGTAAAATATTTAAAAGAGCAATTGTTAATTAGTGATTCTAAAACAGATTTAATCCAAACTGTTTGCCACAACGAACAAAATGTTATGGATTCTACCGATGATACACAGTTTTCGTTATATGTTTCCATTCCGTTTTGTCCTTCGCGGTGCGCATATTGCTCTTTTATTTCACACTCATATGAATCCATAAAAAAGTTAATCCCCGAGTATGTCAAAAAACTTTGTTTAGAAATAAAAGAAATTGCTCGGCATACCAATTCGGTCGGCTTACATTTACGCACGGTATATATCGGCGGCGGCACCCCCACGGTACTTTCCGCAGAGCAATTAAATATGATTTTTGATGAGATTACATCGGATTTTGATTTGACTTACCTTACGGAATGTACGGTAGAAGCCGGCAGACCCGATACTTTAAGTGAAGAAAAACTGCGTGTTCTCAAAAATAACCTTGTCACCCGCATTACCATTAATGCACAGTCCTTTAATGATGAGGTGTTAACCCGTATCGGCAGAAACCATACCTCCGAACATATCTTCAAAGCCTATGATATCGCGCGTAACATCGGTTTTGATAATATCAATACCGATTTAATTGCCGGTTTGGAAGGGGAGAGCATTGCAAGTTTTATTGACTCGGTTCAAAGCGCTGTTTCTCTCGGTGCCGAAAATATCACGATTCATACACTCGCCCTCAAACGCTCTTCTTTTTTAATTACAAGAGATGACAAGAAGGGTAAAATTGTTGCAGATACCGTAAAAATGATTGATGAAGCCAATAAAATCTTAAATGATAACGGATACATACCTTACTATATGTACAGGCAATCCAAATCCGTCGGCAATTTAGAGAATACCGGTTGGGCAAAACCCGGTCATATTTGTGAATATAATATTTTTATGATGGAAGAAGTGCAAAATGTATTCGGTGCCGGCGCAGGTGCCGTCACAAGACTTGTCAATCAAAAAAAAGGTGAAATTGAAAGAGTATATAACTTTAAATACCCGTTTGAATATTTAACGGATTTTGATAAAATGAAATCCCGCAAAGAAAAGGCGATAAATATTATCAAAAACTGGCAAAAACCTTGATTTTACGCCCTATAAGTGATACAATTATAAATTGTAATAATACAATGAAAAAGGAGATTTATTATGGCTGATATTAATGAAATTCTTGATAAAGCAAAAGACCTTGCACAAACTGCAGGTGAAAAGTCACAAGAGATTTATCATATTTCCAAATTAAAAGTTGAGATTACTCAATTAAAAATGAAGGTAGATAAAAACTATGCTTCCATCGGTAAAAAAGTATATGAAAGCAAAAAGGAAGAAAAAGAATTACCTGATTTTTCCGCTCAAATTGAAGAGATTGACCTCTTAAAAGCCGATATTGAAGAAAAGAGAGATTTAATCAGCACATTAAAAAATGCTGTCAGGTGTCCCTCTTGCGGTGCCGATGTGAGCGAGGATGACCCGTTTTGTCCTAAATGCGGTTCTCAAATAAACTAACTTTTTTGAGGAGAAAAAATTGGCTCAAAAACAACGAAAAAATCAAACGCTTTTAAGCGGCGCGCTGATTTTGGTAGCATCTACCATTATTGTGAAACTCATTAGCGCTATATACAAAATACCGATTACCAACTATATCGGCGGTATCGGTATGGGGTATTATACAACCGCTTATAAAATTTACCTGCCGATTTGGTCAATTTCCATGGCAGGTTTACCGATTGCCGTATCTAAACTGATATCCGAAAATATGGCTTTGGGTAAATACAACAATGTAAAAAGCATATTTAAAGTATCGCTCCGGGCATTTATTGTTACCGGCACAGCGGGTACTTTATTGTTGGCAGCGGTCGCTTACCCGTATGTAAAATATGTGGCAAAAGCACCCGAAGCGTTACCGGTAATTTTATGTATTGCACCTGCAATTTTAATTTGTTGTGTGATGAGTGCTTACCGCGGCTATTACGAGGGCATGAGAAATATGGTGCCAACCGCTATTTCTCAAATTACCGAAAGTCTTGTAAAATTGGCATTCGGCTTAGGGCTAACCTATTTGGCAATTCGCTATTGCGCTTCTCACGGCATTACCAAACCGGAAGTGCGCTATCCGATTGAAGCGTCTGCTGCCATCTTAGGTGTTACTTTAGGCACGCTCGGTTCACAAATTTATTTGTGGATTAAAATGAAGAAAGATGGCTACGGGTTTACGGAAGAAGAACTGTTTTTAGCCCCTAAGGCAGATTCCAATAAGCAAATTTTACATTCGCTCATCACTCTTGCCATTCCGATTGTGTTAACGTCTTTAATCGCAAATGTGGCAACGCTCATTGATGCTGCCACCGTGCAAAACAGGCTTGCTGTGGCAGTGGCAAACGGGGAACAGACCATTCGCCAAATGTATCCGTTTATTCCCAAAGGTACCGATAAATTGAATGTGTATTTATACGGTTGCTTTGATGTGGATGAAACCTTGCGCAATATGGTCCCGCAAATCACCCTAACATTAGGTGTCAGTTCTTTGCCGGCGCTTGCGCAATATTGGGCGGTGAATGATAAAAAGAACATCCGTATCAGCATTGAATCGGTACTACGTATTTGTATGTTAATCTCTATGCCTGCCGGTATCGGTATGGCAGTATTGTCAAAACCGATACTTTCACTGTTATACGGGTCTAAACAGCCCGATATACCGTTTATGTGCGAAGATATTTTGGTCATATTCGGCTTCAGTTTATTCTTGTATGCCCTTTCTTCACCGGTTACCACCTTATTGCAGGCAATCGGTAAAGCCAAAATTCCCGCCATTTCATTCGGTGCCGCTTGCGTAGTAAAAATCGTATTAAACTATATTTTGGTCGGTATGCCCGAATTTAATATTAAGGGTGCGGCTATCAGCACCGTAGCGTGCTATGCGATTAGTGTATTTGTGAATATGGTTTTCTTAATCAAATATACAAAAGTACGCATCAATTTTGTATCGGTCGCTTTAAAACCGATTATCGCATCTGCATTTTGCGGTTTGGCTGCATGGGGCAGTTACAAATTATTAGACGGACTGAATATCTCCGATAAAATCATCACATTAATTGCCATCGTGATTGCCGTGATTGTATATGCCGGTGTGCTGCTTTTGATAAAAGGATTGTCAAAAGAAGATGTTTTAATGCTCCCGGCAGGAGAAAAAATTGCGAAAGTACTTGAAAAACTTCATGTTTTAGGATAAAATAGATATATAGTGTTTCGATGATAAAAAATTTTGAATTTAAAACAAAATATAGTATGGATGACTTGGTAGAGATTATCCGTCTGCTGCGCACACCCGAAGGGTGCCCGTGGGATAGGGAACAAACGCACCAAAGCATCAAAAAGAATTTTATTGAAGAAACCTATGAAGTGGTTGAGGCAATTAATAAAGAGAACCCTGCAATGTTGCGTGAAGAACTTGGCGATGTGCTTATGCAAATTTTGTTGCACTGCCAAATGGAAAGCGAAAAGGGAACTTTCACTTTTGATGATGTTATGCAGGAGTTAGCGCAAAAACTCATTGTCAGGCACCCGCATGTATTCGGCAACGAGCACTGTGAAACGGCTGAAGAAGTGCTTAATACTTGGGATCGTGTAAAAACCGAAACCAAACATCAGAATACTGTTACTGAAGCAATGCAATCCGTACCCAAAGAATTACCGGCACTGATGCGTGCACAAAAAGTACAAAAGAAAGCCGCAAAAGTCGGTTTTGATTGGGATGATGTTTCGGGTGCTTTAGAAAAGGTTCACAGCGAGTGTGATGAACTTGCCGAGGCTGTTAAGCAAAAAACACAAGAAGATGTTAATGAAGAACTCGGCGATTTGTTTTTCAGTTGTGTGAACGCAGCAAGGTTTGTGAAATGTGACAGTGAAGAGAGTTTAACTGCCGCTACCGATAAATTTATCAACCGTTTTTCTATCGTAGAGCAATTGGCAAACGATAGGGGAATCAATATGAAAGAGGCTTCTCTCCAAACATTAGATGCGTTGTGGGACGAAGCAAAAGAACTTACCAAATAAAAGCCTTTTGGCTTTTAGAAATATTATTTTGGAGGAAATTTAAAATGAACAAAAAGGATCTTATTAAAGTAGTAGCTGATGCAAGCGCTCTTACCAACAAAGATGCTGAAAAAGCAATCAACGCTGTAACAGCTGCAATCACAGATGCTCTTAAGAAAGGCGAAAAAGTTCAACTCGTTGGCTTTGGCACTTTTGAAGTAAGAGAAAGAGCTGCTAAGCAGGGCCGCAATCCGAGAACCGGCGAAGCTATGGAAATTCCGGCTTCTAAACTTCCTGCATTCAGAGCAGGTCAGGCACTTAAGGATGCTGTTAAATAATCAATCCTAAACTTAGATAAAGAAATGATGCAGCTAACACTGCATCATTTCTTTTTTTACTTTTTATGAGGTATATGATATAATAAAAAAAAGAGGAGGAAAAGAATATGCGATTAGATAAATATTTAAAAGTTTCAAGAATTATAAAACGCCGCACCATTGCAAATGATGCGTGCGATGCCGGGCGTATTCTCGTGAACGGGAAAGCGGCAAGAGCCTCTTATACCGTGAAAACCGGGGATATTATTACTGTAAATTTAGGCAGTAATGCCCACGAGTATCAAGTGAAAAAAATTGCCGAAACGGTAAAAAAAGAGGAAGCCGATACTTTGTATACACTTTTAAAATAAGTATATTTTTGTTTCATTTCTCATATATATAGTTGTAAAGAATGTATGGGGGAATGAAATATGAGTGAGAATGAAAATATTTACACACAATCTAACCTTTATATCGAAAACCGTGAAAAATTACGCTTAACCGGTGTGATTGATGTGGATAATTTTGATGATTTTAATATCGGTGTCAAAACACATAAAGGGGATATTGTCATTAGCGGCAATAGTTTAAAAATTGCAAAATTAGATGTGGAAAGCGGAGAACTATTGGTTGACGGAACCATCAATTCTTTGTTTTATAATGAATCACAAGCAAAAAGCGGTTCTTTTTTCGGTAGATTGTTGAAATAAAATGTATTATCATCAAATAGATTTTTTTACGCAATCCACCTTTTTCATAATCTCATTCATTGCCGGTTTAACGGATGGTGTTTTGGCATTGTTTCTGTGTTCACCGGTTTTTAAAGGTAAAACAAAAATTTTTTTTGATATTCTGTTTTGTGTATGTACCGTTTTACTAATTGTTTGTACAAACATACTTTTTCAAGATGCTGCATTAAGGGTTTATGAAATGATTGCTTTTTTGACGGCATTATTACTTTTTTGCGGCATATTTAAAAAAAGAAGCGATGCACTCGTCATAAAAATAGATAATCGATTCAGGCAACATATCTTAAAGCCGTTTCATTCGTTTTGTAAAAATAGTATGAATAAATGTAAAAACATATTGAAAAAGCAAAGGGAAGTGGTGTATAATTTAATACACAAACACTTTAGGAGTTTTAAACGCAATGGCAAAAAGCAAAACCAAAAAAGTGAAGAAATGGAATAAAAAGGAAATACCGTTTCGCAGTATCATTATTTCCTTTGCTTTTGCTATGTTTATTATTTACTTAATTGTTGTATCTGTTAACACCGTTATAAAAATAAATGAGACACAAGAAAAAATCAATACGGCGCAAAGTAAATATGAGCAAATCGTTAACGCAAATAAAGATACCGAAAACCTTTTAAAGAATGCCAATGAAAATGATATTATAGAGCGCATTGCCAGAGAACGGCTCGGCTATGTTTTTCCGGATGAAAAAGTGTATGTCGATGTAAATTAAAAGACTTTAAGATATGCAATTATCTTAAAGTCTTTTTTGTTTATTCATTTTGTTTTATCAAATAATATAAGCAGAGGTGAGTGACATTTCGGTTTTAAATTTATTCTTTGGTATTGCGTTGTTTTTATTCGGTATGAATTTAATGAGTGATCATTTAAAAAAAATATCCGGTTCCGGTGCAGAGGTATTGTTATATCGTTTAACCGATAAGCCGTTAAAAAGCTTACTCATCGGAACAGGGATTACGGCGCTCATACAATCTTCCTCTGCGGTTAGTGCTATGGTCGTCAGTTTAACCGAAAGCCGTATTATGAAACTCAAACAGGCTATACCGGTAATTATCGGTACCATTCTCGGTACAAGTGCAACGGGATGGATAATCGCTTATTCATCCATAACTTTTCATTCAGCCAATATATTAAAAATCTTCTCGGCATCGGTTTTAAGTGCCGTTTTTGCTATCACAGGTATTGTTTTAAAGTTATTTATTAAAAAACAGCAAATTAAACGATTAGGGGAGATATTTTTAGGTTTTGCAGTTTTAATGTTGGGCATTCATACCATTACCGAAGCCGTTGAACCGTTGAAAAATAATACCGTATTTGTCACATCCGTTTCATCTTTTCAAAATCCGCTTCTTTTGTTTATTTTCGGGATATTGCTTTCTGCACTTTTACAAAGTGCATCCGCTTCAGTCGGCATCTTGCAAACATTGTCACTTTCCGGCTTAATCAGCTTAAATACAGCCGTTTATTTGCTATTAGGTATCGGTATCGGTGCATCGGTACCGGTAATCATTGCGTCAGCCGGTAAAAGCGCCGATGCGAAACGAGTATCCCTTATTTATCTGCTTTGTAATACGATTGGCGCTGTCGTTATCGGTGCAATTTATCTTATTTTATCGTATATTATAGGATTAAATAATGCACAAATTATACTCAATTCACTACAAATCACAACACTTAATACAGTATACCGGGTATTGATAGTGCTCATCCTTATGCCGTTTACAAGTGTTTTAGAGCACATCAGCAGGGGAATGATAAAAGAGAAAAAGAAATTGATAGTCGGTAAAATATAAAAAGTGTATTTAAACTATGATATATGATATTTAAATATTTAAAAATGCAAGATTTATTTTATATTACTATAAAAAAGCAGCCGTTTATTCAAAATATAAAAAATGTTTTATGCATAACAAAATTCAGGAAGTATTAGAATTAATTTATGATTTAGTATAAAAAATATAAAATAAAGAAAAAAAAGAAAAAAATAAAAATATCAGCGTTTTTATTTTTTAAACTCATATTAACTTTTCTTCATTTAAGCGGAGGAGGGTGAGAAAAAATATATTTAAAATTACACAAAATGTATATTTTGTGTAATTAAGGGGAGTGAAAAAGGCTGTTTTTTTAGATTTTTGAGGTTTTTTATGATTTTTTAGGTTTTCTTTGTTATCTTCTTTCTTGCTGCTCTATGTTATCTGTATATTATTTCCGGTATATAATTTTAAATTATAAATTTGGATGATTGCATCCATATATTTAAAATATTTAAATAATATATATTCCTCTCATACTTTTTGCAATCAACCTTGTTTAATCTTTTTATTATATTCTAAATCAATTATTTTGTATTCGATAAAAATTTATGAAATGATACTTTCATCAGTAAATCAATTTTTATCGGATGCTTTTTCATTTTTCATTTAAAACAATATTTATTTTAAAATGGATTTTGAAAAAATTATCATTTTTTTCAGTTTTCATTTTAATCATATTTTCATACATATTAGTTTGTTCATACCGTAATACTCCCGCCATACACTTACCTTTTATAACCATATAAAATGATTCTTTGCAATTTGCCTATTGCATAAATCATATTTTCTGTTACAATATTATTAGTATTTTGTGTAATTTTTATATGTCCGTGAAACTGTTTCACGGGAAATTGGAGTTTTTTATGAGAAAAGAAGAATTGCGGTCAATGCCGCCAAGTGTGCAAGAATATGTAACGCATTTAAGAGTGATTAAAGGTAAATCCGATTTAACCACACTCGAATATGCTTCTGATTTGCGTACTTTTTTTCGATTTTTAAAAAATGAACGAGGGCTCTGCCCTGCCGGCACGGAATTTGAAGAGATAGATATATCCGACATAGATGATGCATTTATCGCCTCAATTACATTGATGGATGCCTATCATTACCTTGTTTTTTGCAAAGATGAACGCGGCAATTCCGACAGAACCAGGGCAAGAAAAGTTTCTACTTTAAAATTATTTTTTGATTATATGTACCGCAAAGTTAAGCGCATTCCCGCAGACCCGATGATTGATTTGGAAATGCCGAAATTTAAAAAGAGCGCAAGACCCAAATATTTAACCTATGAGCAGTCAATTAAACTCTTAAACGCCGTAGAAGGCAAGCACAAAGAAAGAGATTATTGCATTATAACACTATTTTTGAATTGCGGCTTGCGGCTTGCGGAACTGTGCTCGCTTAATTACGGCGATATTAGAGAAGACGGCACCATTGACATTACCGGTAAAGGCAATAAAGAGCGTGTGGTGTATCTAAACAGCGCCTGTTTACACGCTATTCGTGATTATATGCGTGTAAGACCGGTTGATGGTGTGATAGATAAAAAAGCCCTCTTTATCAGTGCGCAGAAAAAGCGCATGAGCCGCGAATCAGTGCAAAAAATGGTGCAAAAGTATTTAGAAAAAGCGGGTCTCGGCGACCAGGGATTTTCCGTTCATAAACTGCGCCATACCGCTGCCACCTTAATGTACCAAACCGGTGATGCCGATGTGTTGGTTTTAAAAGAAATATTAGGGCATGAAAACCTGAACACAACCGAGATTTATACACACACCGATTCCAAACAAATTCGAGACGCGGTCAATGCCAATCCCCTTTCCGATGTAAAATAAACTAACCCCTCTATGAAAAATCCATAGAGGGGTTAGTTTATTATAATATGGAGGAAAAAGCGGAACTGAGAACAGCCTCGATAATGCAGATAATTACAATACCGACGCTGAAAATTAAAAACCGTTTTGTAAATGTCATAAATGACAGGTTGTATTTACTTTCTCTCGGTTTCCCGTTAAAAATACCGTTAGAAACCGTTAAACTCATATACATCCCTTCGATGTAAGCAAGGTTCAATACCGCCATCAAAAGCGCAGCCGGTATCAATAGAATAATCATTGCATATAAAAACCCTTTTAAACCGTTATATACGTATTGATAGGATATTATCGTACCAATTGCAATTCCTTTAATTACGGGAATTATTGCAACAAACGGTAAACCGATAGCACATAATCCGCCTATGTACATAACGGCTAAATAGAAAAAAGAAGCAATCACGTTTCTACTGAATAAAGCAAGGATAGATAAAGAGGAATTTTCATCAAAATACTGCTTTAAAAGCAAACTCACGGAATCACTTTTCCCAATAGAATAATACAGCGTAAATGAACCTATGAGAGTACCCACCGTAAAAAGTGTAATAAAAATTACCGTTAATGTATTATCCTTAATAAAAAATTTAGTGCTTATGATACTGTTTTTTACGAATTTTTTCATAGTCTCTCCTAATCGCATTTATGTTTCTTTTTTTATGACTTGGTTTCTTTTTAAACAATAGTATAATGATGTAATATATCAGTATAGTACAAATCATTACAATCGCTGTTTTGATATGAAATGAACGATATACTGCGATGAGAACAATGTCGGTCAGAATCAGAGGAATGACACCGTAATAAGCGCTTTCGCTATTATGAAAAATGAACGCTACAATTGCTGCAATACACAACTGAATTGCCAAAGCAAAATAATAGTAAATTCCGTAATCAAATCCGTTTTTATATAGCAGTAACGCACCGAGAAAATGTAATGAAGCAAATAAAAATATGGTTATCGGTACAATTTTTAATAAATCTTTCATTATTTTTCGCATAAAAAAACTCCCGCAATATCTTTTAATAAATGATATTGCGAGAGTGTTCATTTTATGAATAAAATTATTTGTCTTCGTTTTTATTCTCTTTAGCCTTTTTCTTTTCCTCTTTGGCTTTTTGCTTTGCTTCTTTCGCTTTTTGTGCAGCCTCTTGTTGTGCCGCTTGTTTGGTCAGGTTGGTTTGCACAGCCCAACGGGTGACTTTCATTTTGTTTCTGTCGGCACCGGTTTCAATAATCAGTGCATCGTCTTTAGTAGAAACCACTTTACCCACAATACCGCCGATGGTCACAACATCATCACCGATTTCAACATTGTTTCTCATTTCTTCTTCGGCTTTACGCTGCTTGTTTTGCGGTCTGATCATTAAGAAATACATTAATACAAACATACCGCCGATTAAAACCAACATACCCCATGTGCTGCCGAAAAAGCCGCCTTTACTTGCAGTAGATGCTGCAGCATTTAAAAACATAAAATTCATTATAACTTCCTCCGAAATGATATCTTGTTTATTATATATGAAAATAAAAAGAATTGCAAGTATTTTATATGCGTGTATCTAATTTATTTACATATGCATTGTAAAACGCCTCATACCTGCCCTCTTCAAT
>CADBJA010000019.1 GCA_902794945.1 Oscillospiraceae bacterium | reverse complement strand
TTTCTTGCATACTTGCCGTATTCAAGGGAAATTTTATCACTTAGGCGGATGAAAGGGGGCGCAAAAACCAAACTTCGTTACGGGGACTCACCTAAAAGGTATTCACTGTTTTTAAAGCACTTTCATAATAGTTTTATTATATAATATATAAATAATAAAAAAATTTAAATTTATGAAAAAAAGTGTTGACAAATGGTTATAAATAGTGTATATTATTACCTGTCGCTGATAGCCAATTACAGCGACAGGGGAAATGGGGGAGCATAGCTCAGCTGGGAGAGCACCTGCCTTACAAGCAGGGGGTCACAGGTTCGAACCCTGTTGTTCCCACCAAAAAATATGGCCCGGTAGTTCAGCTGGTTAGAACGCCAGCCTGTCACGCTGGAGGTCGTCGGTTCGAGCCCGATCCGGGTCGCCATATTTTTGCCTCTGTAGCTCAGTTGGTAGAGCAGCGGACTGAAAATCCGCGTGTCGCTGGTTCGATTCCGGCCGGAGGCACCATTTATATGCGGATGTAGCTCATCTGGTAGAGCGCCACCTTGCCAAGGTGGAGGTAGCGGGTTCGAGCCCCGTCATCCGCTCCATTTTCAGGGAAGTTAATCATTGTTTAACTTCCCGTTTTTTTCAAAAAATATAATATTCGGCAACATAGCCAAGGGGTAAGGCACGAGTCTGCAAAACTCTGATTCCCCGGTTCAAATCCGGGTGTTGCCTCCAAAAACATTAGACTTGAAAATCGCGTATCTATGCGGTTTTTAAGTCTTTTTTTGGAAAATTTTGTAAATGAAAAAATACTGATTGGTAAAATTACTACGATGAAAGGGCAATTTTACAACGACAGAAAGATTTGGCGTAAATACAGGAAATTTGATGATTTTTCGAAACTGAAAAAGTTACAAAATTTGTAACTTTTATCGTAGTTTTTTTCTGATTTTAATGTTAGAACTGATAAAAACGGCGCAAACATATAATATTAATATGATTTAGTCGTTACAATCGTTCTACATAAAACGCTTTCCCGGATTTTGGGAATTGTCTGTCGTAGTAAATGAATATTCTTTCATAGTAGAAAATTTAAATTTCTTATACCTACGCCAATTTTTAGTGTAAGGTTCGGAGTTCTCTGAACTCCGAATTGATTTTTACTCAAAATCCAAGGTTTCTATGAGGGTTGTTCTTAAAAAGTAAAATAGCGATTACTACTATTTGATTTTCTAATCGAAACAGTATATAATACTATTGAATTATTATGAGGTAGTACCTATGTGCAGATTAGTAAAAGTAAGTAATAACTATGTGGCAGACATTAAGAAAAAGTACATTTTAAATATTGCAGAGCAGGCAAAGAAATGTGCAAACATTCACCGCATTGTGTTATTCGGTTCTGCTTTAGAAGAAAGATGCACAGACCGTTCTGATATTGATATTGCCGTATTCGGAAAAAAGAGTCGAAGTGAATACCTCCGTTCTAAAGAGTTTAAGGATTTTCAAAGGCAGCTGTTCTCTTTTGAAAGTGATTTTGCGCAAGATTATGATATTCTTTACTTTTGTGAAGGAAAGCCGACAACTGATCCGATTCTTGCAAATATTAATCAAGGCGCAGAGATTTACAGGAGGGTAGTATGAATCTCTTTAAAGAATAAATTTATTTGATTTTCCAACTAAAAAAGTATATATTAATATTAGAGTTTAAGAAAGGAGGCGTTATCATGTGCAATCAAAACACCTTAAAGCAAATATTAGATAAGATTTGTGACTTTGCCAAAGATAATTTTGGCGAAAAGTTGTGTGCTGTAAAGTTATACGGCTCCTATGCGCGCGGTGATTATGATGATGAATCCGATATTGATATTATGGTTTTGATTCATTGCTCTCGTGATGAATTAAGAGATTATCGCTATTTGTTGGTAGATTTAGGTAGTGATTTATCCTTGGAAAACGATATCACGGTTTCGATATTGGCATATGATACCGAGACCTTTGACAAGTTCAGAGATGTAATGCCTTTTCTTCAGAATGTAGAAAGAGAGGGTATTAAAGTTGCATAATAGTGTGAGTGAACTCTCTCAATTAGAATTATCGAATGCGAAAGAAATCTTGAAGTTTATTCCCATTTATATTGAAGTGGGGGATTATAATGGCGCAATTAATCGTTCATATTATGCAGCGTTTCATTCCCTCAAGGCATTAGAATTGTTAGATGGCTACGATTCTAAAAAGCATTCCGGTGTAATTGCCTATTTTAGACAGCATTACATTAAAAACGGAAGATTTGATGCTTCTCTTTCAAAGATGCTTGGTCGATTGGTCGATGCACGAGGGCAAAGTGATTATGACATTGCAGCAAAGTTTGAGTTGATTGATGCGCAAGAGGCGTTTGAAAATGCAGCAACTGTTGTTAATGCTATTGACCGGTATTTAAATGATAATATTTAATTATTACAGTTAAAAATGTTCCCGAAGAACTTTCGGGAACATTTTTATAACTATGAGGAATGCAGAACTTTGTTGATATTAAACTTAAATTATTACCTTATGTCGTAGAAAACCGTAGAATTTGCCGTAGGTAAGGGATGTCAATTTGGCTGCAAAACTCTGATTCCCCGGTTGGGTGTTGCCTCCGGAAAAAACCACTTCGTATGAAGTGGTTTTTTCAATGAAATAAATTCCTTTGGAATTTGTGAAATATTCCTGCGGAATATGAAATAGCAGTCGCTATGAAGTATGCTTCGCATATATAGGAATTTATTTTGCTTCATATTGTAGTGAATAACTACAATACTTCATAATGGAGTTGCCGTTATTTCATATTTGGCAGAGCCAAATATTTCATTAGTGAGTCTTTACGTTTGTGTCCGCAAGGCACAACTTTGTTTTTTTGCGTGAGCAAAAACCGCGAACACAAAACAATGTTGCCTGTGGCAAACGATGTGTGTTGCGCACAATGATATTACGGCGTTGCCATATGCTTTATTTTTTATAATTTCAAATATGTATTGATAATTGTATAAAATATATGTTATAATTACATATATTTTATTATATGGAGAAAAATAATGGAGTTTAAAAAAGAAAAACAAACTTATACCATTTATTTAGAGGGTAGAATCGATTCCGGCAATGCACCGGAAATTGAAAAAGAGATTAACGCCATCGGCTTTGAAAGAACCGATTCATTGGTTCTTGATATGCAAAAACTCGAATATATCTCCAGTGCCGGCTTGCGTGTGGTTTTGAGGTTAAAAAAATCCAATCCCGCAACCAAAATCATCAATGCATCCAGCGATGTGTATGAGATTTTTGATATGACCGGCTTTACCGAAATGATGGATATTACCAAAGCCTATCGCGAAGTGAGCGTGGAGGGCTGTGAAATCATCGGTGAGGGCGCCAACGGTTTGGTGTACCGTATCGGTGATGACACGGTTATTAAAGTGTATAAAAACCCCGACTCGTTAGATGAAATTCACAACGAGCGTGAACTTGCCCGTAAAGCGTTTGTTATGGGTGTGCCGACCGCCATTCCGTATGATGTGGTTAAAGTCGGTGATTTATATGGCTCCGTGTTTGAACTCTTACAGGCTGAGAGTTTTGCAAAACTGGTCAATAAGGACCCCGATAACATCGAACAACTTGCTAAAGAAAGTGTAGAGATACTCAAAACCATACACGCTATTCTCTTACAAAAAGGCACCTTGCCGGATAAAAAGGAAGAGGCACTCTCTTGGGTAGAGCGTTGCCGCCCGTATTTAGACAGTGCTACATACGAAAAACTGTTTAAAATGATGAGCGAAATTCCGGATTCCGACAATATGCTTCACGGCGATTACCATGTCAAAAACATTATGAGGCAAAACGGTGAAAACCTGCTTATTGATATGGATACGCTCGCACAAGGTCACCCGATTTTCGAATTTACGGCGATTTTCCTTGCTTACCTTGGTTTCAGTTGTGTGGACAGAGAAAATGTGCACGGCTTTTTGGGGATTAAGTATGAGTATGCCGAGCGTTTTTGGGAGGCAACTTTAAAGTATTATTTTGACGATAAAGATGAAGCCTTTATTAACGATGTAAAACGCAAAGCCGCTTTAATCGGCTACACGCGTTTGCTTCGCAGAAGTGCCGAAAGAATCGGTTTCGAGACCGAAATGGGCAGAAAATTGGTAGAATACTGCCAAAACTATTTAAAAACAAATATTGATAAAGTGGATTCACTTTATTATTAATGGAGGTACATTATGGATATTATTAAGGAACAGGACGGCAGCAAACTCTTAATTAAAATTGTTGGCAGACTCGATACAAACTCTGCCCCGCAGTTAGAAGAAGCACTCTTTGAAAATACCGACGGTATTGAAGAATTGGTGTTTGATTTGGCTGAAATGCCCTACACTTCTTCTGCCGGTTTAAGAGTGTTCTTAAAAGCACAAAAATTAATGAATCAACAGGGGAGTATGAAGGTGATTAACACTTGCGCCGATGTAATGGAAGTGTTCGAAATTACCGGCTTTTCCGACATTATTAACATAGGTTAATGGTATGAGATTTATTAAATCACTGCGAAACAGTTTATCTTTCAATATTATCAGTTCGCTGATTATATTGTTGGTTGTTTTCAGTTGGATTGTGACCATTATCGGCTATATTTCTTTTTCAAAGTCTCTTGAAAAAGAGTATGACGAGGTCACCTACGGTATTGCGCAAACCGCAGCCACGCTTGTAAACGGAGATCATATTGATGCTTATTTGAACGGGCAGTTTATGGAAGAGCACGACCAGTCCCAACAGTGGATGGATACACTGTGTGATAAAATGGATGTCTCCATCATTTATGTCATTAAACCCGATAAAGATTATAAGCATTTCACATCCGTATTTAACTCGGTGAATAAAGATACCGGCTATACCCCTTGGGAAATCGGCTACAGAAGAAATACCACAAACGAAGAATATGCGCAAAAATACGAGCAGGTCTATTTAAAAAAGACCGATAGAGAAAAAGTGATGCGCACCAAAGATTTGGACGGTGCACCGCCGCACATCACTTCTATTCTTGCCATTAATAATGCAAAAGGCGATGTCACGGCACTGATGTGCGTGCAGCGCCCGATGACGGTGCTCAGCGAAGGCAGAGCCCCGTACATCACCCAGGTAACACTATCGGTATTATTAACGGTTATTTTGGTTTCTTATATGGCAATTAACTATTTAAGACGCCAGTTTATAAACCCGATTCACAAAATTTCTCAAGAGGCAGACAGGTTTGCTCGTGAAAACGAAATCAGCAACACCGATATGCTTCAAAATATCAGCAAAATTAATGAGATTAAAACGCTTGCAACTTCCATCTCTCAAATGGAGTTGGATACTTTAAAGTATTTTGATGATATGACGGCGGCTTTGAGTGAAAAGCAGCGCATCGACACCGAACTTGATGTAGCGGCAAAAATTCAGGCGGGCGCCGTGCCGAGCGATTTTCCGGCTTACCCCGAGCGTACGGAATTTGATATTTATGCCTCGATGACACCGGCAAAAGAAGTCGGCGGTGATTTTTACGATTTCTTTGCGGTTGATGATGACCACATTGCGCTGGTGATGGCAGATGTATCCGGCAAAGGGATTCCGGCGGCACTGTTTATGATGGTGACAAAAATGTTGATTAAAATCAAATGCACCACCACAGGCGGTACACCGGCTGAGATTATTGAGTTTGTTAACGACAGAATTTGCTCTAATAATTCTGCAGATATGTTTGTGACCATTTGGTTTGGTATTTTGGAACTGTCTACCGGTAAAATCACTTGCGTAAACGCCGGGCACGATGACCCCGTGATTTACAGAAAAGGTGATACTTTCAACCTTTGTATTCAAAAGCACGGTTTGGTTGTGGGCGCGATGGAAGGCGTGCATTACACGCAATCCGTTATTCAACTGCAAAAAGGGGATAAACTGTTCTTATATACCGACGGCGTACCCGAAGCAACCGATAAAAATGATACCTTGTTCGGTTGTGAGCGGATGTTGCGCGCCCTGCACGAAGTGCGTGAGCAACCCCCTAAACAAATTTTAGAACATGTGAAGCAAACGGTGGATGATTTTGTTGGCGAAGCGCCGCAATTTGATGATATTACCATGCTTTGCCTCGAGTATTACGGAGCACAGGAAATGGAAAAAACTCTTCACATTGAAGCGAATAATGATAAGTTGGATGAGGTGACGGATTTTGTATCCGCTTACCTTGAACAAAAGCAGGTTTCGCTCAAAGTACAAATGCAAATCGCTTTGGCTGTAGAAGAAATATTTGTCAATATCGCAAATTATGCATATCAGCCGGGGAGCGGGTATGCCGATGTGAAGGCACATTTTGAAAACGATGTGCTCACCCTTATTTTTGAGGATAGCGGCGTTGCGTATAACCCTCTTGCCAAAAAAGACCCCGATATTACATTGCCGGCAGATGAAAGGCAAATCGGCGGGCTTGGCATCTTTATGACCAAAAAGATTATGGATGATGTTGCTTACGATCGCAAGGATGATAAAAATATTCTTACGCTCAAAAAGAAAATTGACTAATATTAGAATCCCGGTTTTACCTGAAACCGGGATTTTTGATTTTTAATACAAAAATAGAATAAAAAAATTAGCATTAATGACAATAATTTTTTTTATTATTATATGTTATAATGAGAGTAATACAGCATAGGGGAGGTATATATGGATCAGGTTAAAAAAATCACATTTTCATCCGTTCCGTCATCGGTGGAGGCATTTTGTGCATTACCGCAAGCGGCAATGGCAACTCCGTTTGATACCGCGGCATTAACGGTACTTGCGTTTTGCGTGTATCCGAAAAATGCGGATTTGAGTTTGCAAATGCTTTCCGTTTTGCGCGGACCGCGACCGATGAGTGAAATGGAAAAACAGTTCATTCGTGACCGTTTTCGTGATAAAGATTATGTGCCGCGCTCGTATTTTGACGGCGCAACCCCGGCAAACGATTATACGCCTGCCGAACCTTTCACCCTCACCGTGAGTGAAAACCCGTATTCCTACCAAAATGAGGGGTATGCCAAGTTGTTTTTAAAATCCGGCGGTGCCGACAGTCCGCGAGGAATTGTTTTAAGGCTCGCGAAAGACGGTAAGTGGTATTTGTGGGATCAGTTTTTGCTTGCCGGTATTCGTGAACCCGAAAGTCAAAACCCGTGGGCTTAATGGAATGTAAAATGTAGAATGTAAAATGTAGAATGTAGAATTTGGAATGTTAAATGCTGCGTTTTACTAAAATTAACAGTATGTGAAATGTGTCGGCTGAGCCGGCGTGCTCACTTACAATAAAAAATAAATCACTTTGAAAGGATTTGATAGTATGGGACTTATTAAAGCAGGTGTCGGCGCATTAGGCGGCACTATGGCAGACCAGTGGAAAGAGTATTTTTATTGTGATTCACTTGAAAAAGATGTGCTTGTCGTGAAAGGGCAAAAGCGCACCGGTTCTCGTTCTTCCAACACCAAGGGAAACGATAACATTATCACAAACGGCTCGCTTATCGCTGTGGCAGACGGTCAGTGTATGATTATTGTTGAGCAGGGTAAGATTGTTGAAGTTTGTGCGGAACCCGGTGAGTTTACATATGATACTTCCACAGAGCCGAGCGTGTTTGCAGGTTCTCTCGGTGAGAGCATCAAAAACACCTTTAAAACCATCGGTAAGCGTTTCACCTTTGGCGGTGATACCGCTAAAGACCAGCGTGTTTACTATTTCAACACCAAAGAATTGATTGACAATAAGTTCGGTACACCCAATCCCATTCCCTTTAGAGTGGTTGACAGAAATATCGGCTTAGACATTGATGTTTCTATTCGCTGCAGCGGTGTGTATTCTTACAAAATCACCGACCCGCTCCTTTTCTATACCAATGTTTGCGGTAATGTGGAGCAGGCTTACGGCAGAGAAGAGATTGACAATCAACTCAAAACCGAATTTATCAGCGCATTGCAACCGGCATTCGGTAAACTCAGTGAGTTGGAACTTCGTCCTAACCAAATCGTAACACACTCTACCGAGTTAGAGGGTGCCATGAATGAGGCGTTAACTGCAAAATGGTCACAACTGCGCGGTTTATCCGTTGTTTCCATCGCCCTTAACCCGATTACATTGCCGGAAGAAGACCAAGAACTGATTAAGCAGGCACAGCGCACGGCTATCATGCGTGACCCCACCATGGCAGGTGCAACGCTCGTTGGCGCACAGGCAGATGCGATGCGTGCCGCGGCTGCCAACGAAGGCGGCGCCATGAACGGCTTTATCGGTATGGGTATGGCGATGAATGCCGGCGGTATGGGCGGCATGAATGCACAAAATCTGTTTGCTATGGGGCAACAGCAACAGGCACAACAACCGCAACAACCCGTGCAACAGGCGCAGCAACCTGCGGCACCGGCACAGGGTGCGTGGACTTGCGCTTGCGGTACACAGGCAACCGGCAAATTCTGCCCGAATTGCGGCAAACCGAAGCCGGAACCGGCAGCAGCGGGCGGTTGGACTTGTGATTGCGGTGCCGTCAACCAAGGCAAATTCTGCCAAAACTGCGGCAAACCGAAGCCGGCAGGCGCCCCGCTTTTCAGATGTGATAAATGCGGTTGGACTCCTGCCGACCCGCACAACCCGCCTAAGTTCTGCCCCGAGTGCGGCGACCCGTTTGATAATAACGATATTCAATAAAAATAGGGAAGGGTGTGCCTATCCGCACCCTTCTTTGTGTTATATTATTTTTGGAGGTTAATGATGGGACTTTTTGATAAAAAAGAATGTGCCATTTGCGGCAAAAAAGTAGGTTTGCTCGGCGCAAGAAAAGTAGAAGACGGAACGATTTGTTCCGATTGTAACAAAAAACTTTCTCCCTTATTCAGTGAGAGAAAGCGCTCTACCGTGGCAGATATTCAACAACAACTCGCTTACAGAGAGCAGAATAAGCAAAACATTAACTTCTTTAATCCTACAAGGGTTTACGGTCACGGCACCAAAATTTATATTGATGATAATCAGCGCAAATTCTGCGTGAGCAGAAAGAGTGATTACCGTGCCGAAAATGCCGATTTAATCGACTTTACACAGGTAACGAATGCCAATTACAGGATTGATGAAGATAAAACGGAACGCTTTATGACCGATTCTCAAGGCAATGAGCGTCCGTATAGCCCGCCGCAGTACGATTGCAGTTATGAATTTGAAGTCTATATCGGTGTTAACAGCCCGTATTTCAGTGAAATCAAATTTGATTTGACCGATTCTTTCGGCAGACCCGATTCCCGCTATACGGATGAGTACAGGCGCTTAGAACAAATGGCAAATGAAATTGTGCAAACCTTTGGCGGCGGCGCCGCTATGGGCGGTGCGATGGGTGCTGCCATGGGTATGGGCGCTATGAACGGACAGATGCAAGGCGGCTATACCCAAATGAATAACGGCTATCAACAACCTATGCAAGGTGGCTATCAGCAACAACAACCGATGCAAGGCGGTTATGCACAGCAACAGCCGATGCAAGGAGGTTACGCACAGCAGCAACCTATGCAGGGCGGCTATCAGCAGCAACAACCTATGCAAGGCGGCTACGCACAGCAGCAACCCCTGCAGGGTGGCTATCAGCAGCAACCCGTTCAGGGTGGTTACCAACAACCGACTCAAGGCGGCTATGCACAACAACCGGTGCAACCGCAGGCACCTGCACAGTGGACTTGTCCGAATTGCGGCAGTATGAATACCACAAACTTCTGCCAAAATTGCGGCACACCCAAACAATAATGAATCTTTTTTGTTAAAAGGAGAAAAGTATGGCTGTTAATTTAGATTATAAATGCCCTGCGTGCGGCGGCACTTTAGAGTTTGACAGTGCAACACAAAAAATGAAATGCCCTTTTTGCGACAGTACATTTGATGTGAGCGAACTGCAACAAAAGGATGATGTGTTAAACACGCAACAGGGTGATGTGCCTCCCGAAATGCCGACGGAGGATGAATTTAATTGGAACGGTTCTTCCCAAAATGAACAGTGGGATGATACCGGTATGAATGTGTTTGTCTGCAAATCCTGCGGCGGCGAGATTGCGGCGGATGAAAACACGGCGGCAACTACCTGCCCGTATTGCGGTAATAATACGGTTTTAAGCGGCAGATTATCCGGTGTATTAAAGCCGAATTTTGTCATTCCGTTTAAACTCGATAAAAAACAGGCAAAAGAGAAATTAAAAGAATATACGAGCAATAAAAAGTTTGCCCCCAAAGCCTTTAAAAGCGAAAATCGCTTAGAAGAAATCAAGGGTATTTATGTGCCGTTTTGGCTGTTTGATTCCAATATCAATGCTTCCGTACAGTATGAAGGTACACAGGTGAGAACTTGGCGTGACAGTAAGTATGAATATACCGAAACGAGTTTTTACGATATTTACCGTCAGGGCAATATGAGTTTTGCTAACATCCCGGTGGACGGTTCTACCAAAATGCCGGATGAATTGATGGAATCCATTGAACCGTTTAATTTTGCGGATGCTGTGGATTTCCAAACCGCCTATCTTGCAGGCTACCTTGCCGATAAATATGATGTCGGTATGGAAGAGAGTATCCCGAGAGCGAATGAACGCATTAAACATTCGGCGGAAGATACCCTGCGCGATACCGTGCACGGCTATGCCACCGTGACACCGCGTTTCAGTTCCGTACAACTGATTAACGGTGTATCGAAATACGCTTTGTACCCGGTATGGATTTTAAACACCGATTATAAAGGCGAAAAGTATACCTTTGCCATGAACGGGCAAACCGGTAAATTTGTGGGCAATTTGCCGATTGATAAAGGCAAACTTGCAGCCTTATTTGCCGGCGTTGCTGCCGGTGCCGGTGCCTTGGCATTTGCCGTATGTATGCTCTTAGGCATTATATAAGGAGGTGGATGAATATGAAAAAAATAATTTCGTTTAGTGTTGTTTTATTACTCGTTTTATCACTTTGTATCATCCCTTCTTTTGCAGCCGAAAAACCGCTTGTGGTTGATGAAGCAGGGCTCTTAACTGCCGAAGAGGTGCAAACGGTAGAAGTCAAACTGCAAAAACTGAGTGATGATACCAATATGGACTTTGTGATTGTTACAACAACCGATTTACAAGGCAAAAGCAAGCAGGACTATGCCGATGATTATTATGATTACAACGGTTACGGTGTCGGCAGACAGGGTGACAGAAGCGGTGTATTACTGCTTGTGTATGATAACGGCGATACAACCGAGCGTTGGATTTCAACAAGGGGCTACGGCATTAAATGTTTTACCGATTACGGTATTCAGTATGTCGGCTCACAACTTGTAGATTTGATGGATAGCGGCGCATGGGAAGAGGCATTTCTCAAATTTGCCGATGTATCATCGGAATTGGTTGCTCAAGCCGATGCCGGCACACCGTTAGATGTTAACAGTGCGCCTAAAAAGAGAAATTATGCTCTCGGTATCGGTATTGCGCTGGTTGTCGGTATTATTGCGGGCTTTATTGCGCGTAGCATCATAAAAAAGAAGTATCAACCGGTTCGGTTTAAAGCAAATGCAACCGATTATTTGGTAAACGGTTCACTCAATGTGACCGGTGCTTACGATAATTTCCGAACCACATCGGTAACGAGAACCGCAATTCAAAGCAAATCAAGCGGCGGTTCTTCCACACACTCATCGTCATCCGGTGCTTCGCACGGAGGCGGAGGATTTTAAAAAAATCGGTAGAGGTCGTAAGACCTCTACCATTTTTAATGAAGGATGAAGAGTGAATAGTGAATAATTGAGGGCGGGACAGCAGCGGTCAAAGACCGCTGAATGAAGTTTGCGCGGTGCGCAAATGAAGTAGCTTCGCTATGAAGTATGCCAACGGCATATGAAGTATTGGCTTCGCCAATATGAAGGGCGGGAACACCCGCACCCGTTTCGCTTCGCTCTAATATTTGATGAATGTAAATATGATGTTTTCATCTTAACCGCTTTACATCGCCCCGATTTGCCTCCCTTGTGTAAAGGGTGACTCCCTGCAGTGCAGGGAGATGTCACGAAGTGACAGAGGGTACGGGCTCCGGTTAGGAGGGGGACCGCGTAAGCGGTGGAGGGATTGTCAAATTTAGGGGAGATGTCACGAAGTGACAGAGGGGTAGTCAATTTAAGGCACAAGGCATAAGTCACAAGTAGGGGCGGATACTATCCGCCCGAAAGAAAAAGCACAGCAACCTGTAGGGGAGGCTCTCTGTGCCCTCCCGGTTGTAAGGCCTTCGCTAATGAATAATGAAGTCGGCGACAAGTCGCCTAATGAAGCCGCACTTTCAGTGCTAATTGAGGGCGGGACACCCGCACCCGATTATTAATGCACAAGGCATAAGGAGGGGGATATTATTCGCCTGAAAAAGAATGAAGTAGAAAACGAAATCATTATTTTGTTCACAATTAATTTACAATAAAATAACGGACAGGTGTTGATTTTTTTATCACATTTCATTTAAAATACTTTTATTAATCAACAGAGGTGAATCTATGCGGCGAACAAAAATAGATGATAGGAAATTGCCGGGTTTTACAAGGCGTGAAGAAATCGGCAATATGATTACACACATTGTCGGTGCCGCTTTCGGTTTGGTTGTTTTGGTCTTATGCAGTGTATTTGCAGGGCTTAGACATAATTATTGGGGCATTACCGGAGGTATTGTGTACGGTATCATGATGATTTATCTTTACACGATATCAAGTGTGTATCACGGTTTAACACCGGAACGCCCCAAAAAGATTATGCAAGTGCTCGACCATTGTTCAATTTTCGGCTTAATTTTAGGCTCTTTTTTTCCGATTTTATTCACCGGCGTGAGAGAACAGAACAAAGTGATTTTTTACATTGTTTTGGCGTTAGTAATTATTGGTACTGCCATTTGTGTTCCCTTTACGGCGATTGACTTTAAAAAGTATGAAAAACTTTGTATGAGCGGTTATTTCATAGTCGGCTGGTCCGCTTTATTAATGCTTTACCCGCTTTATAAGGCATACGGTATTGAGATGATTATATGGATAATAGGCGGCGGTGCCGTGTATTCTCTGGGTATGATTTTTTTCGCTTTAGGAAGAAAAAAGCAGTTTTTCCATATGATTTTTCACTTATTTATTTTAGCGGGCAGTGTGCTGCAATTTGTTGGAATTTTTAAATTTTGTATTTTAGGCGGTTAAAAAAGACTTACACGCATTTTATATTATAACTCATCTTTTTTTATCTCGTTATATATTATTTCAAGTGCTTTTGCAAGCGTGCTGACATCTTGTTTTGCCGTGGATTTTTCACCCATACCGATTGAAATAGAATCCCCTGTATAGGCAAACATACCGGCATCGTTTTGGCTGTCGCCTACACTAATCATTTCATCCGGTTTTATATTCAACTTTTGTGATAAAAACCGTAATGCTTCACCTTTATTGATATTCATCGGTATAAAATCATAACAATCAAAATACTTAAAGATATGGATATCTTGAATGTGCTCCCGATTGTTTTGGATGATATCATCTATGATGCGAAACTCTTCCCGAGATTTCGGGAAAGGGGAAAGCTCCACCATGTTCGGTTGAAACCACATATCGGGAATTGCTTCTTTAATTTTTTTATAGAAAAAGTGTAATGATTCTTTTGCCTGTTCCGAGTAGGGCATATGGTAAAAAAATGATGGCGGCAGTTTATAACCGAACTGGATTTCGGCGCCGTTTTCACCAATAATGATCGGTTCTTTTAATCCCGTTTGGCGCAAAAACCCGCAAGAGTAAAACACCGGTTTGCCGGAACAAATAACGATTTGAACCCCTTTATTTTCAATATCTTTTAAAAGTGCTATATCTGCCCTATCGGTTGCCGCATCATACGGTGCAAGCGTACCGTCTAAATCAAAAACTGCATATTTAATCATATTTACCCCTTATTTTTTTATTTGCTTTTATTATATCGAATTTTGATGAATTAATAAAGCCCTAATCTGCCCAAGAGTGAAAAACATTCAAACAAAAGAAAAATTAATTTTAACAGTTGACAAATGGTCCACAATGTGCTAATATACTTGAGCAACAAAAACATATCGCGGGGTAGAGCAGTTGGTAGCTCGTCGGGCTCATAACCCGGAGGTCGCAGGTTCGAGTCCTGCTCCCGCTACCAAAAAAGCACTTTAAAAAAAGTGCTTTTTCTTTATGCGACCGACGGTTCATGAGGACGACGAGCGTAGCTCGGTGGGGCGAAGCATCACGGCGCTGCCGGTGGCAGATGAAGCCGTGATGGTGAGGTGAAGAAATAGGGAGAAATGCGAAGCGCTCCAAGCGAGCAGTGCGACCATATTTCTGAGGGCGCGAAGCGATAACCCGGGCTCGCAGGTTCGAGTCCTGCTCCCGCTACCAAAAACAGCAGTTCTTCGGAACTGCTTTTTTAATTTCATCCACCTATACAGGTGGATGAAATCCTCGCTTTGCTCGGATGAAATCGCAAGCGATGCAGCCGAGCGGCACAAGGTGCCGCGAACGCCAAGGTTCCGGGCACCAACTCCAAATCTTTGATTTGGCAAGTTGGTCGGGTTCTTCTATCCGCCAAGGCGGATGGCGGATTTGATTTCATCCAAATTATGCATTTTGGATTTCATCGGGCACAGCCCGATTTCATTAGGAAACATTGAAATGTGCATATCTTGTTGTATTTTTAAAAAATAAGTCTGTAATTAAAATTGCATAAAAATTTTGTTGCGACCGATGGACTATGAGACCGATGGACTATGAGATCGGTGAGCGTAGAGCGCCCCGACGAAGTATCACGGCGCCGCCGGTATAAATTTTACCGAACTGTTAATTTTTGTTTTTACCGAACTGTTAATTTTTGTTTTTACCGAACTGTTAATTTTTGTTTTTACCGAACTGTTAATTTTTGTTTTCATATTGACTTATATTAAATAATATTATAAAATAAGTAGTTGTATTTTGATTTAAAAATAAAACCGTAAAGGGGATTATTATGGACGAAAATAAAAAAGAGAATCTCGAGAATGAACTCGAACCGGAAGTTTCTTTAAACAGTGTGTCCGCATCCGATGAAACGCAGGCAACCGATACTGTTGCCGAAACAACACCCGAAGCAGAATCCGAAAAGAAAGAAAACACTTATACGGAGATTGACGGTGTTGAAAGCGAAAAGGAATTAGAATCCTTTTTAAATGATGTGAACGATGCGCCGGGTGATGAAGTGAACGACGAAGAGGCAGTTGAAAAAGAAATCACGCTTGCAAAATATGCTGCTGATTGTGAAAGTTGCGCTACAAAAGTGTATTTTGAGTTAGAAGATTTAGATGAAGAGGGTAACCTCATTTGCCCGAATTGTAATGAAAGTATCGAAATTAATCAAGAGGCGCTCGATTATTATTTGGTCGATAAATCAAATGATGGGAGTGAAGATGAAAAAGGCGGCTCTTACATTGTCGATTGCGGTGCTTGTGAAGCGGTTGTGCATTTTTCGGCAGATGATATTGATGATGATGAGAATATCGTTTGCCCGCAGTGCGGCGAAAAAATACACATTGAAACCGAAGTGTTGGATGCTTATAAAGAAAAGGATATTCAAAAGCATTTAAAGAAGAAAAAGGTGCTTAAAAAAGTCGGCTTTGCCTGCTTGGGTGTGGTTTTAGCGATTGCGATTTGGTGTGCCATTTTGTTCTTTGCAGGCAATAAGAGCGTTGTGAAGGTGGACGGTACCTCCGTACCGATGAATGTATATAAAGCCGTTTATTATATAGAGAATGCGGCAAATTACACTTCTTCCGGCTTTAATATTGATGAAAAGCCTTCCAAACAAACCTATGAAAATAGTGAAGATTATAAAACTTGGGATGATTTCTTGAAATCCCAAACCGTAGATGCATTAAAACTGTACTACGGCATTTACAACGAGGGTAAAAAAGCCGGTTATGAAATGACCGAGAAAGATGAAAAATCCGTTACGGATGCTATCAAAAATGTAAATTCTTATGCCGAGCAGGCAAATCAGTCTTTTGAAGATTATATGAAGTCTATGTATGGCTTGAAAATCAGTGAAAAAGATTTTGCCGAATACCTTGAATTAACGGCTTATGTCAATTCTTATTACAAGAGCGTGATGTTAAAAGATGTCACAAAAGAGCAGTTAGAAAAGATTTATAAAGAAAATCCGGATAACTTTGAAGTCGTTTCTTTCCGCTATTTCTATGTGCAGGTCAATGATTCCGTTACCAAAGAAAAAGCGTTAAAAACGGTCGAAAAGATTGCCAAAGCGAAAGATGAAAAGCAGTTCCATAAACTTGTTACCGAGAATGTTTCCAAAGATAGTGCCGCTATGTATAAGGATGAAGATTCTACTTTGGTAAAAGATATGGCTGTTGCCAACATTCAAAACAGACCGGTTGCAGAACTGTTAACCAATCCGAAAGCCAAAAAAGGGAAAACCGTTTGCGGTTTAAGTGATGATGAAACATTTGCGGAAGTGGCAATGCTTATTGAGGCAAAACATAAGAGTGAAGACTTAATTAAAGATGCCGCTATCAATGAAGTGTCTGCCGAAAAGGGAAAAAAATATGTGGAAGGCATTCGTGAGAATACGCAAGTAAAATCCGGACTCGGTATGATTTTAAGAAATCTCAGTTTTTAAACTTGTTGCAAAATAAGTTCAAATATAGTATTATATTAAAGTTGCATTAACAAACAATCCGAAAGGGGTATATTCATGGCAAAGGAAAAATTAAGCGAGGCTGAACAATACAGACTCGAAAGAAAAAAGAGAATTGAAAAAGAAAAGAAAAAGAAAAACAGTTACTTTAACCGTAACCGCGAACAGGTAAAGAAAACGGAAAAGATTGTCGGTATTGTTGTGGCATGTTGCCTTTGTGTCACCATTATCTGTTTATTATTAAACTTTTTCGGCGTGTTTAACCGTATGATTACCGCTGCTAAAGTAGATGGTAAGAGTGTGAGCGTGGCTGAGATGAACTGTGCGTTTGCCGATGTAAAAAATCAAGTTTACAATGCAAGCCAACAGTATGAGAAGTCTTACGGTCAGGGCTTCTATACTACCGACACCAAGAGCACCGATTCTTGTGTGTACGACAGTTCCAAAACTTGGGGCGAGTACTTTGAGGAACAGGCAAAAGAGCATATTAAGCAGATTTACACTTTCAAAGATGAAGAGGGTAACACCTTAACGGAAGACCAAATCAAAGAGATTGACGAAACTTTCGACACTTTGAGTGAGTCCGCTACCAATAACAAGTTCTCTTTAAACGCTTATATCAGAGAAGTTTACGGTATCGGCGTTAATAAGAGTGTTTTGCGCACCTGGCTTGAAAATGTTTACAAAGCACAAAATGCGCAACAAAATATGCAAGATACTTATAAAAAGTCATTAAAAGACAGTGACATTAAAAAGTATTACAGCGAAAACAAGCAAAACTACACCACCGCATCCGCTATGGCATACACGGTGAAAGTAGATACTTCCAAAGTGGCTGACAAACTCTCCAAAAAGGGCTTGAAAGATGCCGATAAGAACAAAATTATTGCTTCCGCCTACAAAACCGCAAAAGCAAATCCCTCTAATTTTGTGGATTTAGTGAATGCCTACGAGAAAAAGCAAAAGAAAGATTCTGCGACATCTTACACGGCAGATACAATGACCTTTACCGGCATCATCTCTCAAAAAATGACTTCTCTCGGCGAAAAGGGGCAGTTATGGGTGGCAAACGCCACCGCAGCAAATCAAACCGGTATGGTTTATTCTGCAAACTACGAATCCAATACTTTCCAATTTGATATTATTGTAATTAAAACGCCTGCCGGAAATTTCAATACAGTTGCAGTGCGCCATATTTTGATTAAACCTTCCAGCACCGAGGATGATGCTGCCTGGAAAGAAGCAAAAGAGCAGATTGATACCATTTATTCACAATGGAAAAAGAAACCGACAGAAGATTACTTCATCGAACTTGCCAAAGAAAAATCAAGTGACCCCGGTTCCAAAGATAACGGCGGTTTATACGAATCCGTTACTCCGGGACAAATGGTGGATACATTTGATGCTTGGTGCTTCGATAAATCCAGAAAAACCGGTGATACCGATATCGTTAAAACCAGTTACGGTTATCACTTAATGTATTTTGTGAAGCATAACGGCGCTTACTGGAAAACACAGGTTCCGACCGATATGGCGACTGATTATGCAGAGAAAAATGTTCAGGGCAAATTAGATGCGATTACGGTTGATGTTTCAAACTTCGGCTGGAGCAAGATTAAAGAAGTGCAAGATTATAAAGATGCACAAAAATCCACCACTACCACAGTCGCAACAACTGCTGCAGCACAATAAAAAAGAAAATCAGCCGAGTTTTCTCGGCTGATTTTTTAGAAAGGAATACAAAATGAGAATTGGTCAGGGGTATGATGTGCATCGCCTTTGCGAAAACAGGGCGTTAATCATCGGCGGCGTAAACATTCCTTATGAAAAAGGCTTGTTGGGCCATTCGGATGCGGATGTGCTTTTGCACGCGATAGCAGATGCTCTTTTGGGTGCTGCGGCATTGGGTGATATCGGCAAACATTTTCCCGATACCGATGAGCGG
This sequence comes from Oscillospiraceae bacterium, assembly GCA_902794945.1. Taxonomy (GTDB): domain Bacteria; phylum Bacillota; class Clostridia; order Oscillospirales; family Acutalibacteraceae; genus RUG714. The sequence continues at coordinate 390 of CADBJA010000019.1, read as the reverse complement.
TATAAAGGTGCCGACAGTTTAAAACTGCTTGAGGCAGTCGGCGATTTATTGGCGCAAAACGGGTACCGGATTATCAATGTAGATGCCACCATTATTGCGCAAAAACCGAAAATGAGCCCGCATATTCTTCAAATGCGTGAGAATATAGCCGTGGCATTAAAAACCGATGCAAACAATATCAGCGTAAAAGCCACCACCGAAGAGGGCTTGGGCTTTACCGGCAAAGAAGAAGGCATCAGCGCACTTGCAGTGTGCCTGATAGATTAAAAAAAGAGGTCGTTGACCTCTTTTTTTAATGAATAATGAATGATGAATAGTGAATAATTAAGGGCGACACATTCGCACTTGATTGTATTTGTTTGGTTTTAATCCAAGATTGGCTTAAATATG
>CADBJA010000018.1 GCA_902794945.1 Oscillospiraceae bacterium | reverse complement strand
ATTTGTTTGGACGAGGGGGAGGCTAAAAAATACCGTATCTACGCTATTTTTGAATGTTTAAAACAGGGTGGATTTTTACATCTGTTTTATTAGAGCGAAACGGAACAAGTGCGAATGTGTCGTCCACTCGCTGACTGCCGACTGCCGACTGCTTAAATTCTAATTTAGCCACTTTACAAACAATCAAAAATAAGTTAAAATCTGGTTATAAAAAAATCATAAAATTCATAGAACTTAACAATATCAGATGGAGAAAAACCATGTTTACCTATACTTTTCAAGATCGCAAAACACAAAGTTTGTATTTACAACTTTACCAACACATAAAAGATGACATTACAGGCGGCAAACTGCCACCGGGTGAGAAACTGCCCTCCAAGCGTGCTGCCGCTAAAAACTTAGGCGTGAGCGTTATCACGGTGGAGAATGCCTATGCCGCTTTACAAAGTGAAGGTTACATCTATTCTAAGCCGAAAAAGGGATACTTTGTGAGCGAAATTTCCACACTGTACCACGCTGCCGTTCAAAAAGCAGAACCCGCACAAGTTCACCTGCCGCCAAAGCCCGATTACCGATACGATTTTACTTCAAACGGCATTATCCCCGAAAACTTTCCGTTTTCGGTATGGGCGAAACTGATGCGCGAGGGTTTTCATAATTTAAAACACGATTTAATGATGCCCTCCCCCGCCGGCGGTATTCCCGCTTTGCAAGAGGCAATCTGCGCGCACTTAAAACAATTTCGCGGTATGGATATTGTGCCGGAGCAGGTCATCATCGGCGCCGGTACGGAATATTTGTATTCCCTCATCATTCAACTTTTGGGCGGTGAAAAATGCTATGCCATTCAAAACCCCGGTTATCATAAAATACACAAAATATACCGCAGTGTGGGGGTAAAAACGGTACCGATTTTAGAAGATGCACACGGTATGTCATCGGCAGCGCTCAAAACAAGTGGCGCGTCCGTTGCCCACATTTCGCCCTCACACGCTTTTCCGAGCGGCACAGTGATGAGCATTTCAAGACGGCACGAAATTTTGAACTGGGCAAATGAAACCGAAAACCGCTATATTATTGAAGACGATTATGATTCCGAATTCCGCTTAGACGGCAAACCTCTGCCCGCATTGCAAAGTTTGGATAGCGGCGGCAAAGTGATTTATGTAAATACATTTACCAAAAGTCTGTCGCCCACCATTCGTATCGGTTATATGGTGTTGCCGCCGGCATTGGCAGAAAAGTTTTACCGAACGCTGGGATTTTATTCTTGCACGGTATCTACCTTTGAGCAATACACACTCGCTAAATTCATTAGCGAAGGATATTTTGAAAAGCATATTAACCGCATGCGCAATTACTACAAAAAAACACGCAACCGCATTTTGGAAGAAATCAAAAAAAGCCCCCTCGCCGCTATCAGTGAGGTTGCCGAGGAAGAAGCGGGGCTGCATTTTCTCTTAAAACTAAACACCGCCCTGCCCGATGCATTTCTGAAAAAGAAGGCGGCGCAAAACGGAGTAAATCTTTCCTTTTTGTCGGAATACTATTTAACCGATACCGCAGCCGCACCGCCGCATATTTTGGTAATGAATTACTCCGGCATCCCGTGGGATGCCATTCCCGATGCGGTGAAAGCGTTGGAAAAAGCGATAGACCAATAGCCATTTGCAAAGCAAATGGCTATTGGTCAGTTTACAGTGTTGCGTGTTCAGTGTTCAGATTTTGGCGAACCTGCTGACTGCCGGCTGCTACCTGCCGACCGCTGACTGCCGACTGCCGGCTGCCGGCTGCTAAAAAAAGCAATTGAGGCGACCGCCGTACGGCGGTCGCCTCATGCTTTTTTTACATCAACTCGCACACCAAGTTAGATAATTCGGTTGGGTTTTCAATCGGAAGCCCGCAAATCAGGCACGCTTGTGAATACAAAATTTTGGTGTATGCTTCTAATTTCACATCATCTGTGCCATAGAGTGCCTTAAGTTTTTCGGCAACCGGGTGGTTGACATTGATTTCAAGCACGGTTTTTGCCTTAATTGCCTGTTCCATACCGGGTTGTGCTTCGAGTACCTTTTGCATTTCGGTAGAAATGCCGCCCTCGGTAGAAAGGCACACCGGGTGAGAATCAAGGGTGTTGGTAAACTGTACTTCCGCCACCTTATCACCGAGTTTTTCTTTCATAAACGCAAGTAAACTCTTGGCATCGTCATTCTCTTTTTTGATTTGCTCTTTCTCCTCTTCGGTAGAAATATCCAAATCATTATCGCTTACATTTTTAAAGGGTTTTTCTTTATAATTGCCGAGCATGGTGACGGTAAATTCATCCACATCTTCGGTAAAATACAGCACTTCAATGCCTTTGCCGGTCACGGCTTGGGTTTGCGGTAACATATCAATTTTATCGACCGTTTTACCGCCGGCGTAATAAATCGCCGTTTGGCTCTCGGGCATACGAGTGACATATTCTTCGAGTGTGGTGTATTTCTTTTCGGCACTCGATTTAAACTCAATTAAATCAATCAGGGCATCCTTTTGCATACCGTAAGAAGCATAAATCGCATACTTCATCTGCCTGCCGAACTGTTCAAAGAAAGCATCGTACTTTTCTCTGTCATTGCGTAAAATCTTTTTGAGTTCCGCCTTAATTTTACGCTCTACCGCTTTGGCAATCACCTTTAATTGATGGTCGTGCTGCAAGGTTTCTCTGGAAATATTGAGTGATAAGTCCGCACTGTCTACCACACCTTTAACAAACGAGAAGTAGTCGGGCAGCAAATCGGCGCATTTTTCCATAATCATCACGCCGCTTGAATATAACTGCAAGCCTTTTTCAAAGTCTTTGGTGTAGTAATCAAACGGTGCTTTTTTGGGAATAAAAAGCAAAATATTGCAATTTGAAGTACCCTCAAACTTGGTGTGAATGACCGCAAGCGGGTCCTCAAAATCATAAAACTTTTCGTGGTAGAAACGGTTATACTCTTCTTCGCTGACTTCTTTCGCATCGCGTTTCCAAAGCGGCACCATACTGTTTAAAGTGGTTTCTACCGTTTCAAATTCCGGCTCTGCATCTTCCGCTTCATCCTCTTTTTCCACACGCTGCTCCGTCATCATCGTAATCGGGTAGCGGATGTAATCGGAATACTTTTTAACGAGTTCACGGATTTTGCTCTCTTCCAAGAAAACAGAGTAATTTTCATTCTCGGTATCTTCTTTGATATGCAGGGTAATGGTGGTGCCGACATCCTCTTTTTCGCACGGCTCTATCGTGTAGCCGTCAACGCCCTCACTCTCCCACTTGAACGCTTGTTCGCTATCGAGTGATTTTGATACGATGGTAATTCTGTCTGCCACCATAAATGCCGAATAAAAGCCGACACCGAATTGACCGATAATGTCAATCTCTTCGCTCTCGTTTTCACTCTTAAAATCGAGAGAGCCGCTCTTGGCGATAGTGCCGAGGTTTTCTTCAAGTTCTTTTTCACCCATACCGCAACCGTTATCGCTCACGGTTAAAATGCGGTTTTCTTTGTCGGTTTCAATATGAATTTTGTAAGCACTTAAATCAAGCCCCAACGAAGTATCGGTCAACGAGCGGAAATGGCGCTTATCAATCGCATCGGAACCGTTGGAAATAAGTTCGCGCAAAAAGATTTCTTTGTGCGTGTAAATGCTGTTAATCATCATATCAAGCATTTTTTTGGATTGGGTTTTAAACTGTTTTTTTCTCAATGTATATCATCCTTTCGTAATAAGAACACTATGGTAGCACATAGTGTTCTTATTGAAATAATTTACTTTTAAATTTTAATTTCCAACCGCTTAACGCCCTCCCTTGTCAGGGAGGGTGCCGACACAATCGGCGGGAGGGTAGTTGTTTTTACTGATTTTGTAGGGGATTTGACTACCCCTCAGTCACGCGTTGCGTGCCAGCTCCCCTGACAAGGGGAGCCGTTAAACGGTAAAGATTTTACAGTATCAACTCTGCCTTGGCATCATAAAAGCGGAAATAATCGGAATACTTATTATCCCCGTTGAGCGGCAGGCAGAAGAAATTGATTGCCGTGTTGCTGCTCATATAGCGTTGCATACGCGGGTCAAAGTAGTAGTTATTACCGGCAATTTTCATCATCATCCACCAGTGGTTGGTTCTGCCGTTGCCGGAGGAGGATACCATACCGTCTACCATATAGGTATTTTTTAAGCCCATACGCAAGCACAGGTAATGGAATAAGTAATTGTATTCATAACAAGAGCCGGTAGAGCCGTAGTTCTCAAGCATTTTGAGCACAACGCCCTCGGAATACTCTTTATAGGAACTGCTACCCTTTGCCCCTAAAGAGCCGTTCTTTTTAAACTGCTCGGTGGCTATGTAGCGGTAGGCAAAACGCACTTTATCATACAAATAATAAGTGGAATCCGGACCGCAGCCGATTTTCTTTAAAATTCTGTCGAGCGCATCATTCAATCGCGGGCAACCGGTCGCACCGGGCTTGGACACTTTGACTTTATAATTGAGCAGATACTTTACATTGGGCTCTGCTTCCACCCTCGGCTGTGCATAAAGGGTTTTTGAGCCGCTCCAAGTGCCGTAAACCTTGCCGCCGCTCACCGTTTTATAGGTTCTCACGCGCAGTTTATAGCAAATACCGGAAATAAGGTTCATCGTGTAGGTGGTGTATTTCTTATCTACCCCCTGCATACGGAACACGCTGAAAGAGTCATACGTGGAATACTCGATTTGATAGCCGGTAAAGTTGTTGTTTTTTGGCTCTGTCCATGTCAGCGTAATTTTGCCCGGGTCTTTGGAAACCGCCTTTTGCAGCGTGATGCCCTCTAACTTCGGCACGCAGGCAATGTAGTCGGACAGTTGCGAGTAATAGGTTTTTGCATAGGTCACATATGCCTTCGCTCTGTATATATCTTTATAAGTGCCGCTCGCTTTAATCGCAATGGAACTTTTAAAGTTTTTGTAAAACACATATTTGTCTTTCGCGGCATTGTATTTATACAGCGCATAGCCGTGCACGGTGCCGGAATCCACATGACCGGTAATGGTGTAGCCGCTATCGGTGCATTTATAAGTAAGCGTCGGCACAAGCGGTGCTAAATAACGGTTAATTTTATTGCTGTAGGCAACCACTTTACCGTCCGCATTAATGGCATAAATTTGAATGGTGTGCTTAATACCGGCAGTATACGGGTCGGTGGTAAAAGTATAAGAGCCGGTGGCGTTCACTTTTTTTTTGCCGTCAAGCTCGCCGTCTACAAAAACATTGTAGCGGGCAACATTTTTATCTTTATAATTCCACCAGATTTTATAGTAATCATCATACGCTTTACCGTCAATCGTCAGCGATGCCGCCGAAGCGTTAACAGCAAACAAGAAGGTACTGAGAAGTGTTAAAACCGCTAATAGTATACTAATGCTTTTTTTCACTTTTTCGCCGCCTTTCTGTTTAAATTGACCTTTTTATTATAATAAATATACCGATTAAATATGTAAACGAACTGTAAATTCTGCTTTTTTGCTTTTTCTCTACATCACGGTAATGCTTTGATTGTCGCTTTCGGCATCAAAATCCGCCGCGATGTACGCCTTTGAAAACGCCCTGACAAGGTAAGTATATTCTTCACCCGATTGCAGACCGTTTAACTCGTACCGTAACGCCGTGGTTTGGTGAATACGCTGATATTTGCCGGTTTGTCTGTCATACGCATACACTCTGTAAAATGCAGCGTCTTTCACCTTATTCCAAGTAACCGTGACTTGACCCGCTACATCGGACGCGAGTGTAAATACGGCTTTTTCAATCGGTGTGGTAATGCTCTTATGATTTGCTTTGGAATAGGTGCTGCCTTCACCGTTTGCACGGAATGCACGCACAAGGAAAGTGTATTCCATACCACCCTCACCGGCATAGGTATAAGTGAGGGACGAAGTTTGTGCCACACGGGTGTACTTGCCGGTTTGTGTGTCATACAAATACACACGGTAATAGGAAGCACCGCCGATTTTATTCCAACTCAAGCGAATGTTATTTTTGGCATCCGCCTGCAAATTCACTTGCGGTTTTGCAGGCATTGTGGTAATGCTCTTATGACTTTTTACGGAATAATCACTGCCGTAACCGTTGTTAAAGAACGCTCTGACAAGGTAGGTGTAAGATGTGTTTGCTTTAATCGGACCGTCTTCCCACGCGGTACCCTCTACCTGTGCCAAGCGTGTATATTTTTTGGTGGTCGGGTGGTACAAATACACGCGGTAAAAATCTGCGCCCTTGCACGCATTCCACTTCAGTTTCACACTGTATGAGTAACTTTGCAAACTAAAGTTCGGTGCGACAGGCGTGGTGGTAAAGGTTTTCACATCTGCCGTTTTATAATCGCTACCGACTTCATCTTTGTTAAACGCGCGCACCAATACGGGATAGTTTGTATTGTTTTTTAAACCCGTTAGTTTGTAAGTGAGTGCTGTGGTTTGCGCCAATCTCTCATACTTTTTGGTTGAAGGGTTGTAAGAATACACACGGTAAAAAGATGCCCCTGCCACTTTGTTCCATGCAAGAGATAAGGTTGTGCCCGTAACATTGCTCATTTTAAAAGCGGGCTTGTCGGTCGCGGTGGTAATGGTTTGATTGTCTTTTACGGTGTACGCCGTGCCCGTATCATTGTTCACAAACGCCCTGACAAGGAAGGTATACGCCGTGTTCTTTTTTAAATCTTTCAATGTAAAACTTGTGCCGGTTGTCTGCGCTAAACGCTGATATTTTTTAGTGGAAGCATCGTATGCATACACACGGTAAAGCGCATAGCCCGGCATTTTTTCCCAACTGACAGTAACTGTGCTTTGTGTGGCTGTTAAAGTAAAATCGGGCTTTTGCGCGGCACCGGTAAAATAGTAGAAATTTAAATCGGTATTCGTATCGGTCGGGTAGGAAAGAATAGTCACCTTGCCGCCCAGCGGCACTTTGGTCAGGGAAGCATAAGAAGTTGACCCGCCGGCTCTCACATTGAGCCCGTCGGTAATGGACTTGCCGATATTGGCATTCACAAAATCTATGTATTGAGAAGATACATAGCCTGTAATAGAACCGTACTTCACCTTAAGCCATGCCACGCTTGGCGCGCCGCAGCAGCCCTGCACATTGTCACCGCCGTATTGCCAGTAGGTATAAACAGGGTGTTTGTTCGGCCAAAAATTACCGGATGTGGAATTGGTTGTGTAATAGGCATTCCATAGTGTGTAGTCTTTATTGAGAAAGGTATCTGCATTGTATTGGTAGGTAAAGAAACCGGAAGAACTGTACAGCCCGGCTTTGTAACCTGCTTTTTTAATGGTTTCACAAAAAGCAATGACATTGGCGGTCATTTTCGTTTTATTGAGCGTGCCGTTTGCCCACGCCTTATCTAACCTGCCGCTCGATACCTCGGCAAATTCATAGTCAAAGAAAATCGGCAATGTGATTTTGTAATTTTTCACACGCTTGAGCACAAAATTGGCTTCTTTGACTGCCTCATCGGTAGTAACTGCCTGCGAGTAGAAATAGAGCCCCACATTCACACCGGCATCAATAGCGCCCTCAACATTATCGACAAAATACTTGTCCACATACATATTGCCGGCTGCCGCATAGCCGCGGTAGCCCACGCGCACAATGGCATCATCAATACCGAGCGCTTTAATTTTGTACCAATTAATCAGCCCGTTGTGTTCGGAAACATCTATCATATCCTTCACTTTAGTGGAGGCATATACACCGTAATGCGTGTAGGTTTTGCCGGTAAATTGGCTTTTGGTAGTGAAATTTGATACAGCATAAGAAGCCGTGCCCACACTCAACAGTGTGAGAGTTGTAAGTAATAAACTAATAAAACTATTTACAATTTTTCGCATAAAATCACCGTTTCATTTTTCTTACATTGTATAAAATCTCACTATGCCGGTCAATGTAAAATACAGGAAATACATCGAAAACGCCGTAAAATCCCCATCCCTCGGAGGCGGTATTACCGCCTCCGAGGCAATATTGAGCAAGATTAATAATCCATAATCAGCGGCTCTTCACAGGGCGGAATTTTGAGGGTGGTATCGAAGGAAGCATCCTCGGTGATAGAATACATATCGTAATCATCATCGGTCAAAGAAGCCTTGAACTTTGTTAAAATTCTCTCTAAATCTTTGTAAGCATTCTCCATAATATCATCTAAAGAATCGGTGGAATGGAACTCGGGATTTCTCGGCTCAATCCACTCTTTGTGGTCGAGGTTGAAATAATCGTAGTCGGTCATCGGTTCCGGATAAACGAAGAAGCACTTACCAATCGGTCCCTGTTTTTTCTTCAGAAATAAATCAATGGCGCCACCCAAAGCGTTTTGCTCAAACCCGTGCGGGTCGTTAAGCAGTTTCATGATAACGCGGGTATCTCTCATACCGTTATAACCGGCGTGCGGATATTCCTTATCAAGGTCAATCTTGGTAAGGCGCGGGGTTAAGTAAGAGAACACGCGGTCGCCTGCGTTGTAGATATCTTCATCCTTGGGAAGAATTCTGTAAGAAACAAATTTGTTTGCCTTGTCAACATGCTTCATCTTCTTTAAAAGGTAAGAATCGAAGTTGTGCTCAATGATGTTGTGAATCCAGGTTCTGTCCCAACTCTTGGGGTTATCGTTATAAATGTGCTCCTCTATGGAATACACAAACGGGTGTGCATTTCTATCAAGCACATAGTGGCAGATGATACCAATCATCACGGTGATGGCAAGGTGATCCTCCGGATTTTCACGGATATACTTTCTCATCACGCGCAACATCTGTGTCGGGTTCACCTCTTCGTGGTAGATATCGCCGACTTCCATCGGGTTTTTACCCTTCATCCACGGTAACAATCTTGCAAAGAAGAATAAGTCCGGACCCTGTGCAGCATACCACAGTGCGCCCTCATTGATTTTGACTTCCGGAAAAGTCTTTTTGATGAAATCAAGTTCATGCTCTGCAAATAAATAGTGTGCATTAAATGATGGCATAATTTTTTCCTCCTAAATTCGCCTGTTATTTTAAACGAAAAAAGCGGTCAAAGCGAACTTTACCTCACTTCACATAAAAGTTCCATACCTGAAACCCTTATGTGAGGTGAGGAGCGCTTCGCCCTCTTTCGCTCATTTATAAGTTTGTTTGCGCCGTTTTCACTGTCGGTAAAATGGCTAACGCAAATTATTTAAAAATTTCAGTGTGCCGCCTATCCGCTTTAGCGGTAGCGGGTTCCACTCTTTGGGGGTCGCGGCATTAATGCGGTTTTGTTTAAAAATGGGGTGAAACGCTTTCACCGCCTGTGTAAAATAGGCATAATCCTCTCTGCCGTAGCCCCACGCGGTTTGTGCCACGGCACACGCCCGCGGAAAAAGCATATACTCTAACGCCGCATTGGTGGAAATATACTCTGTCCACACACAACATTCCATACCGAGTATACTCTCTTTACCTCTGATATCCATACCCTTTAAATAAGGCGAAAAATCATACACCTTTTTGAGCGGCGTCATCGCATACGGGTAATCAAAATAGGTGTGGTAAAAATCGCCCATAATCACTTTTCTGCCGTCATTCGCCCAGTGAAGGGTGTGTTTTTTACGGTCCATCCACCGCTCGGCAATAAAGGTGTTTTTTAAATTTTCACCTTTTAAGGCATCATTCCAACAAATGACTTTTTTGCCTTTTCTTTCGAGGTAATCCGCTACACGGTTCATCATCAGCGCCTGCAACTGCTCGTAATTTTCAAGTGAGTATTCACGCATCAAATTTTTACACTGGGAACAGTGTGTCCAATATTCTTTGGGCACTTCATCCCCGCCGATGTGAAAATACTCACCGGGGAATACCTCACACATTTCATCTAAAATCTTGTACAGGTATTCATAAGTGGTGTCGCTGCCGGCACACAGAATATTTTTATAGATGCCCTGCTTGGTTTCAACCGGCACTTTTCTGCCCCGGCAGGAAAGTTCGGGGTAAGCGTGTATCATCGCCGTGGCGTGACCGGGAATATCTATTTCGGGCACAATGTCAATATACCTTTCCGCACAAAAGCGCACCATCTCGCGCATTTGCTCTTTGGTATAATACCCCTCATACTTGCTGTTGAGTTTCACCCTGCCGAAATGAGAGCCGGAACGCACGGAGCCTTCTTGATGCAGTTTGGGTAAAGAGGTAATCTGCATTCTAAAGCCCTGGTCATCGGTTAAATGCCAGTGAAATTTATTAAATTTTAACTTTGCCATGGTATCGACAATGGCTTTTAATTCATCGAGCGAGAAAAAATGGCGCGCGCAATCTATCATAAACGAGCGGTAGGCAAACTTCGGTTCATCCTCAATCTTCATCGCTCTGATGCGATTTTTGCCTTGTTTTAAAATCTGCTCTAATGTGCATTCGCCGTAAAACACAGCCCGCTCACTGCCGCCGATGATGGTAATACCATCCTCCGCCGTAACTTCTAAAATGTATTCCTCTTCACCGAGCAATACATCAAGGCTCGTTCTGACGGTTTCGCCGTTATACATATATTCACGCTGAAAAAATGTTGTTTTTTTTGGTGCAGGAACTATATTTATCATAATCCGCTATCCTCCGCCGGCACTGTGCCGGGTTGTGTACTTGCCTGTGTGTTTTCTTCGGTAACGGTTTTTTCGCTCCCCGTTTTCGGGTTCGCCGTCACGGGTACGCTCGTGCTCTCATCCGTAGCAGGCACGGTCGTGCTCTCCTGCTCGCTGATAATTACATACCCCGCAGTCGTGGTTTGCGGTCTTGAGTTAACACCTTTTATGAGCGCGATAATAAAGTAACCGAGATAAACGACCAAAATCGCACCGATGATGCTTAAAATAATGCGAATGATTTTTAGCCGCCTGATTTTTTTGGCGTTTTTGCCCATTGCCTGTGCATTACTCTTAAACGAGTAATCCCACATCTCTTCTCTTTCGTATTCGGAAACCAGGTCATTGTACGCCTGCCCGTCGGGCTTGATATTTTGATATTTTTTTTTGGTGCTTTTTTTCATAATTTACCGGTTTTTTCCTTGATTACCTGTTTTTTTCTATTGCACTTTCGGCACTTCGATAATAGTATGAAAGTAGTAAATCATTTTGGGGTGTTGATTGTGAAAGTGGAAATCGGTGAAAATAACTGCCTGTTGGTGTTGCTCGAAAAGGAAGAAGCGGATGCCTTGCATTTAAATGCGGATACCGTCCGCTACGCAGATGCCTCCTCGCGCAAAATGATTGCAGCTCTTTACCGCGATGCCGCACTGCAAGTCGGCTTTGTGCCCGCAGCATATGTCAGGCGTACGGTAGAACTGCTTCCGTTTGAAAACGGCAGTATTTTGTTTTGTTTTTCGTTTCAAACGCAAAAAAGAAAATGGAAAGTGCGTGTAAAACGCAAGTATGAAAACCTTGTGTATGAGTTTCATTCAAAAGCGGACTTTGCCGCTTTTTTGGAACACGCTGCGCATTTAACGCAATTGCCCGAGGGCGTGTATGAAAATGAGGGTACCTATCGGTTTATCATTGCGCCGCAGGCGACCGCGTTAAAAAATATGTTATGTGAATTTGCCGCCAAAATCACCTCGCCCCTCGCAATCGCTTACACAAAGGAATACTGGCGCACGGTGTATCGCCCGGATTAATAGCGGTGGAAATCGGCAATCACCTCTTGCGGTTTTTCGGCACAAAAAACGCTGTTACCGGAGACGGCTACATTCGCACCGTTTTGGGCGACCAATTCAATGTTGCCCGTGCCGATGCCGCCGTCTACCTGTATCCATTTATCTTTGCCGGCACACCATTCACTCACAGTTTTGAGTTTCGGCATCATATCCGCCATAAACGATTGACCGGAAAAACCGGGTTCTACGGTCATAATCAATATCATATCCGCCATATCTATGTACGGTTTTACCGCTTCTGCCGAGGTGCCCGGTTTGAGCGCAATGCCGGCTTTAATGCCGCGGGTATGGATTTTTTCTATCACTGCCGCAGGGTCACTCTCGCTCTCAATATGAAAAGTGATGATATCTGCCCCCGCATCTGCAAACGCATCAATATACTTTAAGGGGTTTACAATCATTAAATGCAAATCAAAAAACAAATCGGTTTCTTTTCTCAATGCTTTTACAACCGGTACACCGAAAGTGATGTTCGGGGCAAACACACCGTCAATCACATCAAGGTGCAACCAATCTGCACCTGCCTGTTGCATACGCCGGCAGGACGATGCAAGGTTTGAAAAATCACCGCTTAAAAGGGATGGGGATACTAACATTTCGCTTTCCTCGACTAATTTTTAAAATATATAGATTATTATATACCAAAACAGCATATGATGTCAAATCATACGCTGTTTTTTAATTTATTGTTACAAATTCTAATTTAGCGCACTAAGCGTGCTAATAGTTTGAAGTGTGAAGAGTGGAGAGTGGAGTTAAGGGAGGGCTACGCCCTCACCCAATCATAAAACAATCCCTCCGTCACTTCGTGACACCTC
>CADBJA010000017.1 GCA_902794945.1 Oscillospiraceae bacterium | reverse complement strand
ATCCTCGGGGATGCCGATAGCATCGGGCATTTCGCCGCCAAATTCGTTAATGATTTTAATATGGTCTTGGTTGACGCTGCTTGCGCCGTGTAATACAATCGGGAAACCGGGCAATCTCTTTTCAATTTCTTCCAAAATATCAAATCTGAGTTGCGGTTTTTGACCGGGCTTAAATTTGTAAGCGCCGTGACTGGTGCCGATAGCAATGGCAAGAGAATCCACGCCGGTTCTGCTCACAAAATCTTCTACCTGTTCGGGTTTGGTGTAAGAAGCATCTTCGGCAGATACATTCACATCATCCTCCACACCGGCGAGGGTGCCGAGTTCGCCCTCTACGGTAACACCGTGTGCGTGGGCATAATCAACCACCTTTTTGGTCAAAGCGATGTTTTCTTCATACGGTAAAGAGGAACCGTCAATCATCACGGAAGTAAAGCCGCCGTCAATGCAGGATTTGCAGGTTTCAAAGTCCGGACCGTGGTCAAGGTGCAACGCAATCGGAAGCCCTGTTTCTTCGGCTGCCGCCTTTACCATAGCAACGAGGTAGTCGTGAGAAGCATATTTTCTGGCACCTGCGGAGCACTGTAAAATGACGGGTGCATTGAGTTTTTTGGCTGCTCTGGTGATACCTTGAATAATCTCCATATTGTTAATATTGAAAGCACCGATGGCATAACCGCCCTTGTAGGCTTTCTCAAACATTTCTTTGGTTGTAACGAGTGGCATAATAATACTCTCCTTTATTTAATTTCGTTATTTAATTGCATTAATTATATAATACTTTATACCATAATACAATATGCAATTCTACAAAAATTGAGGGGGTAAGCGTTATGTTTTTGCACTTTTTCGGTAGTGGGAACACGGGCGGTATTTGAAAAAAGCGTGGGTATTTATTACATTTTAACCGGGGTTTTCCACATCCGTTTTTTGTCACAAAATGTTGATAACTTTTTCATTTTGCGTAGTTGCAGGCTTTGTGAGACTTTGTTTTCAACATTTTCAACAAAGTTTTCAACAAAAAAGCTGTTTGTAATGTTGAAAACAAAAATCATATTTGCTCGTATAAATAGGCTTAAAAAAAGTACAATAAAAGCGAAAAGCAAAAAAGGAGCGAGAAACATATGTTAAAAGGAGTCAACCGCCAGGTGTTGGAAGTCAATCGACCGGAAAGTCGCTATTTTGAGCGCATTCTCTTTGTTGTGAAACCGGAATTCACCGCACTGCCCGCCGCAAAACTTTTAAAAGAAGCACAACATCAGGTGAACATTCACCACAGCGCGCCGCCGCGTATGCGTGCTGCGGCACGCCGCAAAAGAGCGTTCCTGCTTGCCGGCGCCGCTTTGGCTGTCGTCCTCGCGGCTATTCTTCTGTGGGTACTGTTAAAGTGAGCGCCTCGTGCAACTCATTTGTACCGGCTTTCGAGAGGGTAAAGCGCAGGGTGTCATCACCGCCGCTAAAACTGCCTTTGGGGGTAATCACGTTTACCTTAAAGTCGGCAGAGGTGATGTATTCGAGCGCCGGTAAATCATTCACATAATCTTCGGGTGAAATATCGCTGTTAATGTGGGTCATACGGTAGGTGAATTTATCGACATCCCGTGTCACAAATTTCGGTTTGGCATATTGTGTATACAGCGCCCCGAGCAACTCACCCCGGCGGGTGTACGATACTTCACGACCGCCCGACCATTCATCAAAGCGTAGCAGTTTCACAAAGGTATCAAAACTCAAATCCTGTTTGCCCGCAGTGAGGGATACCGTGTAGTTGGTGGTAGAAAACTGCAAATCTTCGGGAATATCAAATTCCACACCGCTGCCCAGTTCCGTTAAGAAAAATTTGTATCCGTTTTGCGTAGCGCTCAAGTGAGCATCAAAATCCATATTAAGCATACGCTCCAAAATATATTCGATTTGCGAAATACCGCCGAGTTTAAATTCTTCTTCGAGCGTTTTATCGCTCGCATCCACCAAACAGGTGGGGATAGAGATAATCGAGGTTTTGCCCTCGTTCATATTCACACCCACCACAAACAGGTTATACAGTTCACTCTCACCGGGCGATGTGACCGCAAACAGCAGGTTCTTTTTGCCCTCTACCTTTTCGATTTCCACGCTTTCGCTCACTTCTTCGGTGGTGCTTTCGGTGGTTTCACCCACAAACATATTGCGAAACGAACCGTATTTATAAATGATGAAAAAAGTCGTGGCTATCATCACCGCAATAATCACGATTAAGAGAATAAATACAATGCGTTTGCTGGTGCTGTCAAAGCCCTTTTGCGGGTCGTTAAAATTGGTGGTGGAGGGTTTTTTATTTCTTCTTTTCATGTGTTTTTTGTATTCCTTTTCTGTCAAAATCCATCAGCAGGGATGCCGCAAGCAACAGCACGCAACACACCCAAATGATGTGCTGTGAGAAGTGCATAGAGGCAATGCCGCCGATACCGGCGCCGAGTGCAAACACCAAAATAATGCCGAAGTAATACAGCGCTCTATGTAAGTTTTCTTTTTGTTTCGTGTGTATATATTCGGATAGCGCCGCTGTGCCGCTGCGTAAATTTCCCACACACATTGTGCTCGCGTAAACAATCCCGCCGCCTACGGTGCGGAATGCTTGCACTTGTATGGCGCACGAGAAACTGACGAGGATATTGGCGGCAATATTCCACGCCGGCGGCATAAAGCCCACGGCAAATAAAATAATGATTTCTAATGCTACCACAATTTGTCGCCAATGGATAACGGATGTTTTATGCCATTTTTTATCGACCGTATCGGCAATCAACACGCCGAGAATAAAAGCGAGAATCGGACCCAAATACCGCACACCGGTTAGCCACTTTCCTTGCAAGAATGAGGTACTCATCAAAACAATGTTACCGGTTTGCGCATTGGCAAATACACCGTCTCTCGTGATATATGTGTAAGCATCCTGAAAACCGCCGCTGAAAGCAAGAATGGCATTCACGATAAATGCTTCGCTCATTTGGTCTTGGTCGGTAATGATATTTCTAAAATCAGTTTTTTTCATCGTTTTTTTCTTTTGCAGGGTTGGAACTTATATGTTTTTTTAATTTTACGGCACTTAATACAATTAATACCGCGCCGCACACATAGCACGCAAAGCGGGCAAATATCCACCCTTCGGCATAGGAAGCATCAAAAAGCACTTTGAGTTTGCCGACCGGCTTTTCGTAACAATAGGTTCTGCCGTCCCGCGCAAGGTAAGTGTAGCGCTCGACCGAGGTCTGTATCACCGAGTGGTTGGTGATGCCCGGTTGCACATTCTCTTTGCTTGCGTGTGCCGAGTAGGTGGCAAAGTTTGTTTCCTGCTCATAATAAATCGAGGCGTTGCGGTACACAATGTAATACTTTACCTCGTGCCTTGTCACAGCGTTAAAGGCGTTGTAACGGGTGGCATCACGCAATAAAATGTGCGAGTAAGAGTAATGAAGTTGCCCCTTATCTTCCAACAAGAGGGGGTATTGTGTGCGAAAGAGTGCCGCGGTAATAATGAGCGCCGCACCGATCACAATGAGCGCAATGAGAAGCACTGTTTTCAGTGTCTTTTTTTTATCTCTATCATACTGCTCTACGAGCGCTTTTGTTTGTTCATCCATTCTTTTGTGCCTTTTCCTGTGCTTCGTTTAATGTTTGCATCGTCACTTCTTCTTTGCCCTCAAAATCATATTTTGGTTGGTAGTAGTTTTCGGGGGTGATGGTGTAAGTGCCGTCAGCCCCGCAGCCGATGAGGGTACACCCTCTTTGAGCGCCTAAATGTTTTATGTTTTTATACACAAGGCAGTCGCACGAAAGCCCGTAGGTTAAGCGCACGCCTTTGTACTCAATCGAAAAATTGTTGGTATGGTCGTGCCCGCAAAAAATGCCTTCGGTAGAGCCGAAATCGAGCACGCTTTCAAACAAATCATCCTCCCCGTCACCGCAATAAATATACGGCGCTTTTTCTTCACCCATGTAGCCGTAAATATATTTGGTGTCCGCCGTGTTGCGGTAGCCCGCGTTTTGGTAGTTTTCCCAAGCGGTCTTATATTCTTTTAGCGGAATGTGGAAAAAGAGGAACGATTTAATAATGCTGAACTGCTTTGAGTATGTTTGCCGCGTTTTCACATCTTTGGTGTTGAGAATTGCCTGCTTATTTAACTCGTTTAAGTTAGTCAGCGTTGCCGTGTACCAATCAATTTGGTCGGGGTGAATATTATCATACTTTTCACCAAGCCCTAATGTATCGCCCGGCAGGTAGGCGTGAGAGTCAAGCATAATGAAGGAGCGGGTAATCACACCGTCACTGTTTTTAACATTAATTGCGTAGTTGCCCTCGCCCGAAACACTTTCGCTCCCGCGCTGAAACAGGCAGTATTTGCCGCAGCCCTCGAGCCGTTCGGCAAGCGCCGCTTCATCCAAATACGCAAACCCCTGGTATTCGTGGTTGCCGAAGGCAAACGCCCAATACACACCGAGTTTGTTCATCATCGTGCTAAACACTTTGAGTTCATTGCCGTTGTTAAACGTGCCGCTTTGCGGTACGGGGAAAAACGCATCGCCCGTCACAATCACAAGGTCGGGCTTTTCGGCGCGTATCATCGTTTCAACGGTTTTGATGACCTGCTTGTCGTTATCTACCGTTAAAATGGCAGAACCCAGGTGAATGTCACTGAGTTGCATCACCTTAAACTCACGGTCGGTCGTGAAGGTGTAAAAACCGGTGGCATCGTCAATTTCCGGTGTGAGTTGGTCTTCCATATATACCGGCTCCAACGCATTCACCGTGCGCATATCGATTGCCGTGCAAATGGTGTTGGCGAGTGCGAGCAGGGCAATCAGCCCGGTGAGAATGCCGAGTATCCATAAAAGGATTTTCACAAACAAATTCATTTTCTTTTTTTCTTTAGCCATATAAAAAGCCTCCGTCCACGGTGAGGGTCTGCCCCGTAATAAAGGATGCATTTTCACTGATTAAAAATTTCACCGCGCCGGCAATGTCCTCGCCGGTGCCGATGCGCTCAAGCGGTGTTGCCTGCCGCAGTGCTTCCATCTCTTCTGCCGGTAAGTGCGCATTCATCGCCGTATCTATCACGCCGGGGGCAATGCAGTTCACGCGAATGCCGCTTCTGCCCAGTTCACCCGAGAGTGCCTCGGTGAGGGCAATGACTGCCGCTTTGCTCGCCGAGTACAGCGCTTCGGTGGAAGCGCCGTGCACCCCCCAAATGGAAGAGATGTTAATAATATTGCCCTTTTTTTGGGCGAGCATATGGGGCACGGCTCTGGCGCAGGCTTTGTAAACCGCACCGAAATTGACTGCCATTAAGCGGTCAAAATCCTCATCGCTCACATTTTGAAAACAATCTACCACCGAAACACCGGCGTTATTGATAAGTACATCCGCGCCGCCGTCAAACAGTTTGGCGGCATAGGCGAATAAATAATCCAAATCGCGTGTGTTTGCCACATCCGCTTCAAAAATCGCGGCATTGGGGTATTTCTCTTCCAGTGCCTTTGCACTTTCGGCGGAGCGGTGGTAGCAAACCAGCACCTTATGCCCGTCCGCCAACAGCGCTTTGCTGATGGCAAGGCCGATGCCCGAGGCACCGCCTGTAATCATAATGTTCATACTTGCCTCATAATTCACAGTCTGTTAATGTTTTTTTTGCCGTTAGGGTATATAATGTACTTAACATTATACATAATACCGCTTCAAAATACAATCCAAAAAATGTTTCGTCATTTTTCACGAATTGTATAAAATTGACAGTCCCCATATATAGTGGATAGTAAAGATTTTAACTACTACAATTGGGATTTTGTTCAAATTTACACAAAAAAACAGAAAGAAATCTCTCTTTTTACTTGCATTTTGCTAAAAACTATGGTAAAATTCACATGCCAAGTGAAAAGTTTTTGTTCATATTGTTTATGTGCAAAATCACGAAGGCGGCAGCACCGCCAATACAAAATGTTAGGGGGAAGAGAATTTGTCTAACAGAATATTTCAGGGAATTATTCACCAAATGAAAGATGCCGCAGGCGCCACCGTTGGCGTGGTCGATGAGGCAGGCGTGGTTGTATCCTGCTCCGATTTGGGCAAAATCGGTGAAATTAACACGTCTACACCCGAAAAGATTTTCGGGAGTGACGGTGTGAGTGTGGTGGGTAATTACACTTACCGCAATTTCGGCTCCGTTTCCAAAGCGGAGTATGCCGTGTTTGTGGAGGGCACCGATGAGAGCGCCAAAAAGAACGCTTGCATTATTGCCGTGGCACTCAGTAATATCAAGCAACTTTATGATGAAAAGCACGACAGAAGCAATTTTATTAAAAACGTAATTTTAGATAATATCTTACCGGGTGATATTTACTTAAAAGCGCGCGAACTGCATTTTAATAACGAAGTATCACACGCCGTGCTCTTAATCAGAACCCCGGTCAAGAGTGACATTTCTGTTTTTGATGCCATTCAAAACCTTTTCCCCGACAGAAATAAAGATTTTGTTGTAAGTGTAAACGAAACGGATATTGCTCTCATTAAAGAGGTCAATTCTTCCGTTACCTTTAAAGAGTTGGAAGAACTCGCTTCCACCATTTGCGATGCCATCTCAAAAGAATTCGGTATCAAAATCGTCATCGGTATCGGCTCTTGCGTCATCGGCATCAAAAACTTGGCATCTTCTTTCAGAGAGAGCCAGGTAGCACTTGAAGTGATGAAGGTGTTTGACACCGAAAAGAACATTGTCAGTTACAACAATTTGGGTATCGCCAGGCTGATTTACCAGTTGCCGACCACCCTGTGTGAAATGTTCTTAAATGAAGTGATGAAAAAAGGTTCTTTGGATTCTCTCGACCAGGAAACATTGTTAACCATTCAAAAGTTTTTTGAAAACAACCTCAATGTTTCCGAAACTTCGAGAAAACTGTTTGTGCACAGAAACACCCTTGTGTACAGAGTCGAGAAAATCAAAAAACTTACCGGTTTGGATTTGCGTGAGTTTGATGATGCCATTGTTTTTAAAGTGGCATTAATGGTCAAGAAATATCTTGATTCCAACCCGGTGAAATACTAATAGCAAAAAAGGGAGACGACATTTTGATAGAGTTTAAAAATGTTTCCAAAGTGTATGAAAACGGCACAGAGGCACTTTCCGATATTTCGCTCAAAATTGAACAGGGCGAGTTCGTTTTCGTGGTCGGTGCATCCGGCGCAGGTAAATCTACCTTCTTAAAACTTGTGATGCGTGAAGAGAATGTGACGAGCGGTGATATCTGGATTAACGATTTCCACCTTCCCACCCTCAAGCGCAAGCAAATTCCGCTTTTCAGAAGAAGTATGGGCATCGTGTTCCAAGACTTCCGCTTAATACCGAAAATGACCGTGTTTGACAATGTGGCATTTGCCATGCGTGTGGTCGGTGCCAAAGAATCCGAAATTCGCCGCCGTGTACCGCATGCGTTAGAGTTGGTAGCCCTCTCGCATAAGGCGAGAAGTTACCCGAACGAACTCTCCGGCGGTCAACAGCAGCGTGTGGCGCTTGCCAGAGCGCTTGTCAACAAGCCCAAAATCATTATTGCCGATGAGCCCACCGGTAATGTGGACCCCGAAATGAGTTATGAAATCGTCGATTTGTTAGACAGAATTTCGCAACAGGGCACCACCGTGGTGATGGTGACCCACGCGCATGATTTGGTAGACCAATTTAACCACCGCAAAGTTGTCATTTCCAACGGTAAGTTGGTCAAAGATACCGGCACGGGCTTCGATGTGACCGATAGTGAAGAGAGCATTTACGGGTTTGAAGCCGAGGCAAAAATCGCTTCCGAAACCTTTACCGCGGCAGAACCTGCCAAGAGTGATGACCCCGATTCTCTTGAAAACATAGAAGATTTGGAACCGCTCAAAAAAGAGCAGACCGAAACCGTTTCGGCGCCCGAAGAGAGTATGTACCCCACAGAGGGCATTAATGATGAAATCATCGAAAACATTCACGAGAATTTAAATGATAATTCTAAAGTCAACCAAATTGTAGATCAGGTTTTGGGCTCCAAATCCACGCTTGAAACTTTTGTCAATAAAGACAGAACCGATATTGATTATTCCGTTTTCCTTGAAAGCGTTGAACTCGATGAGGACGAAGCAAAGGAGGGCGATGAAGCATGAATTCGGCAGGCTATTTAATTAAAGAAGGCTTTCGAAGCGTTAAAATCAATAAGTTGATGACCATCGCTTCCATGGGCGTGTTAATTTGCTGTATGCTGTTGATGGGCTGCAGCGTGTTGGTGAGTGCAAACACCACCAACCTGCTCTCTAAAATTGAAGAGCAAAATGTCATTATGGTCTTTATGGATGATAAAGCGACCAAAGAGATGACGGATACTGCCAAAGCGCAAATTGAAAAGATGGAGAATGTAAAAGAAGTTGTTCACATCTCCAAAGATGAAGCGTGGCAGAACCAACTCAAAGAGATGAATGATTCTCAACGAGAATTTTTTGAAAACTATGCCGACCAATCACCGCTGCCGGATACCTTAAAGGTAGTGGTCAGCGATATGAGCAGTTTTGACGGCATTGTGAAAAACTTGAAGAAACTTGACAATGTGCAAAACATCCGCGAAAACTCGCAACTTGCACAAAAACTTGCCAGGGTAAGGCAAGCGGTCAACATCGTGTGTATTGCGGTAGTGGCACTGCTTTTTGCCGTATCCATCTTCATTATTTCCAACACGGTGCGTATTTCCATGTTCTCCAGAAAACTGGAAATCAGCATTATGAAGAGCGTCGGTGCGACGGACGGATTTGTGCGCACCCCGTTTATTGTAGAAGGTATTGTGATCGGTATTCTTTCCGCCGGCATTGCGGAACTGATGGTATGGGGCATTTATGCGCTTGCCATGAAAGAACTTTCGAGTATGTTAACGCTCTTTAATACCGGCTTTGTTCCCTTCTCTTCTCTGTGGTGGATACTGCTGATCGCCTTTGTCATTTTAGGCGTATGCACCGGTGTGGGCGGCAGTTTTGTATCAATGAATAAATACTTAAAACATGAAGGAAGTGAACTGAATGAAGTTGCTTAAAACTGTATCAGTCAAGTTCTTTAGCCTGCTGTTGGTGATAAGCCTCTTATTCGCTTCATCCGTGTCCGTCACATCTTCGGCAGAGTCCGAGTTGGATAAAGCCCGAAATTCCTATTCCTCCGCAAAAAAGGAATATGAGAAACTCAAAAACCAAAAAGCGTCGGCAGAGGACCAACTCTCCGCGGCGCAGACCGCTTACTACTCGTTAGTATCGCAGGTCAATTTGTTAGATAAAAGCATTCAAAGCGTACAGGCGCAAATTGCAAAACTCCAAAAACAGATTGCCGATTATCAGGTGAAGATTGATAAGCAGCAAAAGTTGATGGATACCAAATACAATGAATTTTGCGCGCGCTTAAAATCACTGTATATCGCCGGCAGTATGAGTTCTTTGCAGGTGCTCTTAACGGCGGAGGACTTTTCCGATTACTTAACCAGGCTTGAAATGGTTACCAAAATCGGTGAAAAAGATGCCGCGACCATCAGTGAATTAGAAAACATTTTGCACGAGTTACAAGCGCTGCAAAAGCAGTTAGATATTGACCGTGCGGAACAACAGGCAAAAAAGAATGAACTCGATTCCCAAATGGCGGAACTCGAGCAGCGCAAGTCCGAAGCGGCGTCTTCTCTTGCTGAGTGTGAGAGCCTGATTGCCCAAATCAAAGCGGCACAGGCAGACGCACAGGCAGAGATGAATGCGGCACTCGCCGAAATCAATAAATTGTCGGCTTCCGGCGGCATTAAGGGTACCGGGCAACTGTGCTACCCCGTACCGAGTTGCACAAGTGTATCGTGCGGGTACTACGGGTATGCCGGGCACAACGGTGTGGACTTTGCCAACGGCCCCGGGCTGTACGGTGCAAGCGTTGTTGCGTCGGATGACGGGCAGGTGGTCGGCGCCGATTTCTGGGAATATTCCTACGGGCACCATGTCACCATTGACCACGGCAACGGTATGAAGACCATTTACTGCCATATGAGCAATATTAGTGTCAGCGTGGGTCAAAATGTGCAAAAGGGGCAGGTCATCGGCGGTGTCGGTTGTACCGGCAATGTCATTCCCCGCGGTATGGGCGGTACGCACTTGCACTTCGGTGTGATTGTGAACGGCTCGTTTGCCAATCCGTTTAATTATCTGTAAACAGAACTTTAAAATAAAGGGTGTGTAAAAATGAAAATGAAAGGTTTAGTGAAGTCTGCCATTAGCAGTATGTGCGCCGTTTTGTTGGTGTTCACATTGCTTTTCTCCTGCTCGCTCGGCGTTGTCGCGGCAGACAGTGTCAGTTCTTTGCAAGAGAAAATCGCGGCGGCAAAAGAAAAAGCGGCGGATTTGCAAGAGCAGGCGTCCGATGCCAAAGCGACCTACCAGGCAAAATTGGAGGTATTTAATACCGCGAGCGACGCTGTGGACGATATTAATGCACAAATCTCTAATTTGGAAGCCAAGATTGAAGACACCCAAAATTCCATTGAAGATTTAAAGGTTAAAATCGAGAAACAGCAAAAGGCGATTGATAAAAAGTATAATGATTTTAAAGCGCGTATTAAATCCTTATATATTGCCGGCAGTTTAACGAATATGCAGGTGCTTTTAACGAGTGAAGACTTTTCGGATTATTTAACAAAATTAGAACTGGTCAGAAAAGTTTCCGCCAAAGACAATGCGGCGATTGCAGAGATGCGGCGTTTAGCGGCAGAACTCGAAAAAGCCAAAAAGAAATTGGATGAAGATAAGCAAAAGTTAGAAGAGCAGGAGACCAAACTGCAAGAAGATAAAAAGAGCCTTGACGCCGCGAAAGCAGAGGCGGAAAAGGCATATAATGAAAGTTTGGTGATTCTGCGCGAGATTAAGTCGCAACAGGCAAATAACAACTCGCAACTCAAAGAGTATCAGGATGAACTCAATGATGTGCTTGAAGAAATCCGCAAGGCGGAGGAAGCCGCAAGGCAGGCACAACAGGGCGGCGGAACGTCCTCAAACTCCGGCTCTTTCACCATTACCAACGGTACGGGGCAATTTTGTTATCCGGTACCGGGGCACACAACCATCTCTTGCGGGTTCTACGGGTATGCGAACCATAACGGCGTAGACTTTTCCGATGGCGGCATTTACGGTGCCACCGTTGTGGCGGCAGATGCCGGCACGGTGGTAAGAGTGCGGTATTTGACCTACTCTTACGGTTACCATATCTTTATTTACCACGGCGGCAGCCAGTTGACCACCCAATATTGCCACTTAAGTGCCATCGGCGTGAGCGAGGGGCAGTCCGTATCCAAAGGGCAGGCAATCGGTAATGTCGGTTCCACCGGTAATTCCACCGGTCCGCACTTACACTTTGGTATTATGGGACCCGGCGGCGGTTTCTACAACCCCGAAGCATATTTCTAAAAACAAGTTTTAAAGCAAATTTTTAAGGTAAAGAAGGCAGAATTAAGTTGAAATTATTTCACTTTTTTCAAAACATCATCATTAAAATGAGTTTAGTAGTGCTATTGATTGTATCGATAGCACTCTTTCCTGTGTTGGGCTTGGCGGCAGATGAGGCGGACGGTACGACCACAACCGCACCGCAAACCACCACTGCACGGCAGACAACCACGGCAAACAGTGCCACGGCGGCGCAAAAGGCAAAGGCGGCAAAAGAAAAAGAGATTGCCACCGAAACCAAGAAAAAAGAAGCCGAAAAATTAGAAGCGGCAAAGAAAAAATACCGGCAAAAGGAAGATGCCTACAAAAAGGCAAATGCTTCCGTTACGGCAATCAATACCGAAATTAAAGACCTTGAAACGGATATTATTGACACCATTGCCGATATTCAAAAACTGCAAGCCGTTATCAAAAAACAGCAGGCGAATATAAATGCGATGTTTAACGGCTTTAAGGGCAGGTTAAAATCCATTTATATGTCCGGCTCTTATACCGATATTCAAGCGCTTCTCACCACCGACACCTTTACCGATTACTTAACGCGTTCGGAGATGATTAAGGCGGTTTCGAAAAAAGATGCCGAAGCCATTGCCAAAATGCAAAAGGCGTATGCGCTTTTAAAACAAAAAGAGAAAAAAGTGCAAAACGACCGCATAAAATTAGAGGTCAAAGAAGCCGATTTGCAAACTTCCAAAGCGAGTTTGGAACTCAAAAAGGCAGAGGCGGCAAAAGCCTATAACGAGTCGATTGATACACTCAAAGAGGTCAATAAGGCTGCCAAAGCGACCAAAGTGCAAATTGAGCAAGAACAGCGCGAACTTGAAAAAATTGTTGCTATGTGTAAAAAGGAAGCCGAAATTTCAAAAGAGATTGCGGCTGCCATTAAAAGCGGTAAGTATAAAGATGTAGAGAGTGAAATCCTCTCAAACGGCGGCGCACTGTGCTTCCCCGTACCCTCTTGTACCGATGTTTCGTGCGGGTTCTACGGCTACACGAACCATAACGGTATGGATTTCTCGAACGGGCATATTAACGGGCAAAAGGTTGTAGCCGCAAAGGCGGGCAAGATCACGAGTGTGAAACTGCTCGATTACTCTTACGGCCACCATGTATGGATTAATCACGGCAAAAATGTGGTCACACTCTATGCCCATATGAGCCGCATTGTCGTTAAAGAAGGGCAGTATGTGAAACAAGGGCAGGTCATCGGCTATGTCGGCTCCACCGGCAACTCCACCGGACCGCATTTGCACTTCGGGCTTGTGATGAACGGCAAGTTCGTCAACCCGCTCAACTACTTCTAAAATATTAAACCTTTTAACGCCTCCCTTTGCACAAGGGAGGCTTTTTGGCTTTAGATCGAAGCGGAACGGGAGCGGGTGTCCCCGCCCACCATTCTCCTTTCTTCTTTTTTTCTTTTTTCTTTGCGAGCGTAGCGAGCTTTAGAGCGAAGCGGAACGGGTGCGGGTGTCCCGCCTGCCACTCTTCTCTCTTCTCTGCGAGCGTCGCGAGCCAATTGTGCCTTGTGCCTTATGCCTTAAAAAACGGGTGTCCCGCCCACCACTCTTCACTTTTCACTATTCTCTATTCACTGCGTGAAAGTTTCTTTCACGCT
>CADBJA010000016.1 GCA_902794945.1 Oscillospiraceae bacterium | reverse complement strand
CCTTTGCACAAGGGAGGCATAGAAAGTGCGTATCTACACCATTTTTAAAGCAATAACTCAGAGTGGAATATCTGCTCTCTTATTTATTAGAGCGAAGCGAAACGGGTGCGGGTGCCCCGCCCTCAACTTTTATTTTTTATTTCTTATTTTTTATTTATTTAACGCACGCTAAGTGCGCTAAATTAGAATTTAGCGCATAAAAGGCGCAAAAAAGAACTTTGCCGCAGCAAAGTTCTTTTTACAGATATTCTTCCAAATCGGCGTTTTCTATAAAGTCAAGCAATTCGTCTGTGCCTTCGCCGGTAATGGAACTGGTTAAAAATATTTTTTGGCAACCGGCAAGTTCGAGCATTTCGACCGCATCGGCAATCTGCGCTTCGGTGGCAATATCAATTTTGGATACCACACCGATGACCGGCATCATAAAGAATGCCGCCTGCCCGGGGGAGAAACGAAAGCGCTCATCGGTCGCATCTTGCAAAAAGAGCACAATGTCGCTATCCGTCGCCGCCACTATAATGCCTTTATACATATTGCGGTTTTCAAGGTATTCACCGGGTGTATCAATCATATTATTCATCAGCCCGATGGTTTGGGTTTTGTGGTACTTAATCGTTAAGCCGTTTAAGCGTTGGCAAAGGGTTGTTTTGCCGCAGGTACTTGAGCCGATTAAAATGACTTTGCGTTTTCCGTTTTCCATTATGTGCGTGTAATCTCCGTAGAAGTGAATTTGAGTATGTTTTTGAGGGTATCAAGCACTGCGCGCAGTGCCGATTCCACACTTGCCACATCGCCGCAAATGACTAACGAGCCGGAGAAACGGTCTACAAATACAATATCGACCTCTGCCGCCTTGGTGGCAACATCGGCACCGATAATGGCAGCCTCACTCGGGGTGATGGTCATAATACCGAGCGCACCGCGCTTTTTGCTGACCACACCTAATTTTTTGTATAAGTCATCCTCCGGGTTTGCAATCAGGTGCGCCATGGTGACCTGTTTGCCCGGTACAAACTCTTGTATAATGCGTTGTTTTTCTTCAAAATTGTTATCGTGCATAAATTATAATCCTCAAAAACCTCTTCAGCCTCCCTTGTGTAAAGGGAGGGGAACCGCTTGCGGTGGAGGGATTGTTATTATCTTAATTCGGAATTCGGAATTCGGAATACGGAATGCGGAATTAGTGGTGGCGAAACGCAGTTTCGCATTGTAAAGATTCCTCGACTACGCTCGGAATGACATTTAATAATTAGGAATGAGAAGTGAGAAATGAGAAATTGAGGTGGCGAAACGAAGTTTTCGCATATATAATCAAGTGCGAATGTGTCGCCCTCAATTAGCAATTAGCACTGAAAGTGCGACTTCATTAGGCGACTTGTCGCCGACTTCATTATTCATTAGCGAAGCGACTTCATTTTGCGGTCACCGACCGCAACTGTGCCTTGTGCCTTATGAATTATACATTAATAATCGGGTGCGGGTGTCCCGCCCTTCACTCTTCTCTCTTCTCTTTTCTCTCTTCTCTGCGAGCGAAGCGAGCTTCTTACATTAAAGCATCAAATATCTCCGGTCTCGGGTTCGGAATCACCACTTGTGATACCACCATGCCTTCGGCGTTTTTGCAGTTCACACCGGCATCAATGGAGGCTTTGACCGCTGCCACTTCACCGGTTAATACCACAAAGCTCTTACCGCCGATACCGGTACCCAAGCGCACATCCATCAAATCTACATCTGCCGCTTTGACCGCTGCGTCGGAAGCATATACTGCCGCCGTGACACTGAAAAATTCCATCACGCCCACGGCGTTGGTGGGCAAGGGTGTGACCGCACTGTTAATGGCGGCAATCACCTGCGGGTGCACGCGCGGAATGACACAAGAATCAATCGTGTGGTCGGCACCGATTGCGGTACCGGCTTCTAAAGAAGCCTTAACCGCTGCTACCTCACCGGTAAAAAGAATATAGTATTTACCGGGGCAACCTGCTCTGGCAAAGAGTAAATCGGTTTCGGCTGCTTTTAAGATAGCATCTGCCGCTTCTACACCCTTTGCAATACTGTTTAATTCTAAAAATCCAATTGTTTCGTACATTTTAGTTTCCCTTTATAATAATTTTGAATGTTGAATGTTGAATGTTGAATTGAGGTGGCGAAACGAAGTTTCGCATTGTAAAGATTCCTCGACTACGCTCGGAATGACGGGCAAGGCAAAGCCTTGCATTATTTATAATTTTGAATGTTGAATAAAAGCCTATTAGCTTATTAGCTTATTGGCTTATTAGCCTATTGGCGAATGGTGGCAAAACGAAGTTTCGCATTGTAAAGATTCCTCGACTGCGCTCGGAATGACATTTAATAATTAGGAATGAGAAGTGAGAAATGAGAAATTGAGGTGGCGAAACGAAGTTTCGCATTTAAAATCAAGTGCGAATGTGTCGCCCTTCATTCTTCTTTTTTCTTTCTTCTTTATTCTTTAAATATAAGGTGCACCTTATGTTTTCGCCTTAACGCTCAATAACTATTGAACCGCTAACCGCTGTCACTTTCCCGTCTACCGAGGCGTGGATGTTGGCGCCGAGGCTGCCATCCGGGCATTTAGCAATCAGTTGCCCGCATTTTACACGCTCACCCACGGCAACGACCGCTTCGGCGGGTGCGCCAATGTGTTGCTTTAATGAAATGCTCACTGACTGCGGTTCGTATTCAATGCAGGTTTTAATGCTGTAATCATAATATTTGCCGACACCGGCACGGTTTGCCGCCCGCTTGGTCGGGATTTTGCGGTACTCGCGGTTGGCATCTGCCGTATATTCTTTTTCCTGTTTCGGGTAACGAATGCCGCGTTTGCCGAGTTCTTGTTTCACAAGAGAGTTAACCTTTCTCGGTTGCAAGCCCATAGGGCAGGCAAAGAGTTCGCACACACCGCACTCGCAACATAAGAGTGCATTGAGTGCCTCGGGGTCATCAATCATCCCCTCCACACTGCCACAGGCAATTTTGCGCATCATTTTATGCGGTTGAATCGGGTGGCCGAGCATATGGCGCGGGCACAGTTCGGTGCAATATGTACACTGGATACAAGCCGCTTTTGCGCGGTTAATGGTATGCTCTACCGGTGTTTGGTGCAAAGAGGGGAGGCGTGAGCCTTTCGGCAACAGAATAAAGCCGGAGGTGGTTTTGGTGACGAAACTTGCCAACGCCTGCTCTTTTGTGAGGGGTTTGCCCATCATCGGTCCGCCGCTGATAACAAAGTAATCATCGATATTGGCACCGCCTGCCTGCGCAAGGCAATCGGCAAAAGAGGTACCAATCGGCACTCTTAACACCGTGGGGTTTGCAACCTCACCGGTCATGGTTAAAAATTTGTGGGTAAAGGGTTTATCTGCCACCGCATCGTGAATGGCAAGGATGGTTGCCACATTGCTCACAACGCAACCTACTTCAAGCGGAATGGCAGCCGGCGGCACCACTTTGCCCGTGACTTCATACACCATCACCTGTTCATCACCCGCCGGGTAAAAAGAGGGGAACGTGTGCAGTTTTACAGGGCTGTTTGCCGCTGCAATTGCCGCTTCAAGCGCCGCAATCTCTTCTTTATAGGGCTCTTTGAGGGCAATGGTGCAGTCCTTCGCCCCCAAGTGTTTTAACGCCGCCTCGCACCCGTCAATAATTTCGGGGGCATAGTTGCACATCACATAGCGGTCGGTGCGCAACAGCGGTTCACACTCCGCAGCATTAATAATTAAATGCTCCGGTTTTGCATTGTACTTGACATGTGTCGGGAAGCCTGCGCCGCCGCAGCCTACAATACCGGCACTGAAAATCTTATCGGTTAAACTCATTTTTTCACCTGCAAATATAATCTTTTTCCTCTTTGCCTCCCTTGTGTAAAGGGAGGGGGACCGCTTGCGGTGGAGGGATTGTTTTTTTCTTAATTCGGAATTCGGAATGCGAAATGCGGAATGAATGGTGGCGGAACAAAGTTCCGCATTGTAAAGATTCCTCGACTGCGCTCGGAATGACAGGCAAGGCGAAGCCTTGCAAAGAAGAAAGAAGAAAGAAAAAAGAAGAATGGTGGTGGCGAAACAAAGTTTCGCGATATATAATTCTACATTTTAATTTCTACATTCTACATTGATAATGTCATCTCGACCGAAGCGGAGAGATCTTTTCATTTAGAATTTAGAGTTTAGAATTCTCTCTTCTCTATTATCTATTCTCTAATCCATACGGGTAAAGCCTGTATGGATTTATTTTCAATTTTATTTCGATTGCGCTTTTTCTCTGTCTACTTCAAGCGAGTCAATCACGCCCACAATGGTGGAGTCAATCGCAATTTCATCTCTGCCCAAAGCGCGCCTTGCGGTAGAGCCGTTTACCACGAGCACTCTATCGCCCACACCGGCACTGACCACATCGGCAGCTACAAAATCACCGCCGACGGCTCTGCCGTCTTTCAATTCTTGCACAACCATCAGTTTTAAGCCTGTTAAAGTATCTTCTTTTTTGGTTGCCCAAACATGACCTTTTACTTTACAAATAATCATAAGGCTGTCTCCTAATCAACAAATTCCACTTTCATTTCGGAGTGGTTAAATACATCTTTCGCCGAGGGGGTAATCACGGTACCGCAGCGCAGGTGTATCACACCGCCGGTGCATTTTTCGACCAACTCTTTCGCCGTGCGCTCGGTAATGACTTTATCGGCAGTGTTATCTTCAATCGCACTGCGTTCTAAATTGTTGCCCTGCCACTGTTCTTTGACCACTTTCACGCCAAAAGTGCGCAGGGTGTTCACATACCCCTCTAACATATTATAAAAGTTGCGGTTTGCCACCGTGCGTTTATACTTTTTATACGGCAGCCCCGCTTCCAATAAGTACACTTCTTTTCCGCTTAAGAGGGCGTTTGTCACCGCGCAGGGGAGTTTAGAAGCATCTTTACCCAAAGCGGCATCGGCAAGCTCCGTAAACGAAATGCGCGCAATGAATACAGCCTCAAAAGGCTCTATATCACCCTCATAGGCACTGATGTCGCGAAAGGCAAAGCGGTTTTTTGCAAATTCCGGCACTGCCTTTTGTTCACCTGCCAAGAGCGCTACGGGTTTTGCGCTAAGAGAAGGGGAAGATGTGAAATTTTCATCCGCCAAGCGTTTGATTACCTCTTTGGTAATCAACTCCACTAAAGCTTCTTTTGTTAAATCACTCATAGTTTTACCTTTTTATGGTATTGAATAAAAGGAATGTATCATCGGGTGCGGGTGTCCCGCCCTTAATTATTCATTCTTCACTATTCATTATTCATTTGTATGAAAACATTGTTTTCATACAATCGTTCCGGTGTCTGCCTTGCCCAAACAGCATGCATTGGCTTCATCAAAGTCAATGTGCATGGCAAGCGCAAATTTTTCACTCACGCGAATGATGACATTATCAAATGTCACCGGGCGCGCGGTATTTGCCGTTACGCGCACACTCTGTCCATCCTGCACACCGTAATAAGCGGCATCGGCAGGGGTCATATGAATGTGGTTTTGCGCAACAATCACGGAGCCCTTAGCGTTTAAGCAGGCGTTAGGGCTGATAAGTAATACATCGCCTGCACCGCTTAAGTCACCCGAAAGGTTGACAGGGGCATTGATGCCGAGGGTACGGCAATCGGTCATAGACAGTTCCACTTGCACCGCTTTTCTTTCGGGACCCAAAACGGCTACATTCACAAGTTCGCCCTTTGCAGTTACGAGTTTTAAGCGTTGTTCGCTTAAAAATTCACCGGGTTGCGATAAATCTCTTTTTTTGGTTAACCTGGCACCTTTGCCGAAGAGCAGCTCCACTGCCTCGGTGCTCAAGTGCACATGCCTTGCGGAAGCCTCTATCGGAACAGGCTTTTTACTCTCTCCCACTTGGGAGAGTACCTTTTCGACAATGCTTCTGATTTCGTTTTCATTCATAACTAATCGTACTTTCCTGAAACTTTTTTACAAAACATAATATACACACAACTGGAAAGCCGGTTGAGTGCTTCAATAATATCCGGCCGTGTTACCGTGGTGCCCTCGGTAAAAGCGGCGGCTGCCGCAAGTTCCGTTTCGCGAATAAAAGTGCGCAGGGTATTGAGCGCCACGCAGATTTTACCCATCGAATAATGGGGCACGGAATGGTCGATGCCGAATACTTCTTTTAAATGGTGTGAAGCGTAACGAAGTGCTGCGGAATCCATACCGAAAATTTCAATATCGGGCAGAGGTTCATCTTTGACTTCGTGTGCGAGAATTTGTTGCACAAATTCCATCACTTCATCCAATTCTTTTGCAATCACCTCATAACCGCATTCTTCTGCGGTGATTTGGGTTTGCATAATCAGTGCCTCTAAAGAATCTAATTTGCCGCGAAAGAGGATGCGCGCATCATTTTTCGGTACCAACAAATTGCCCCTCAAGTGGGTCATATGTTCCGGCTTTTCGGCATAGCCTTTGCCGGTATTGTAGTCCACAAAACGCGCAGCGCCTTTGGAGGCAATGGGTGTGTAACTCATCACACCTTTGCCGAAACTGCCGCCGCTGTGCGAAGGGGTGGTGACCGCATTGGTTTTGACCAGCTCCAACGCATGGGTGGTAATATATTCGCGCGCGAGTTCCGTGACAAAGGTATCGGGTGACACAAAAACTTTGTTGCCCTCACGCTTCACGGTACCCGAACGCAGTTCGGCTTCGGTGAGTATTTTACCCATTGCATCTCCTTTCCTGCCGGTAGGGATAGTTTGTTTCGTGTTTAGTGTGGAGAGTGGAGTTCAATAAGGCACAAGGCATAAGGCACAAGGCACAAGTAGGGCAAGGATATCATCTGCAATCAATCGTTCGGTTTTACTCTCTTGCTTCGGACGAGCAATGCTCATCCCTACAAATAGAGCGAAGCGGAACGGGTGCGCATTAAAATCCAAACCGCTTAATGCCCTCCCTTATCAGGAAGGGTGCCGACATAGTCGGCGGGAGGGTAGTTTTATAATGCAAGGCATCGCCTTGCCACCTCCACTTTTCACTCTTTTCTTTTCTCTCTTCACTGTTTGGAAGTGTTAACATCCAAACAATTATCCCAAAATGGCGTGGCGGTAGAATGCCACGCCGTGGCATATCTTAAATTTTAGGTAGGCACTTAAGCAAAAATATTTGCTTATTTTGAGCGAGAACGCTCGGTTGATAAAAGCGTAAACTAATCGCTTAATTAGTTTTTGTCGCAGTTGTCAAGTGAGGGAAGAATGTATTCCACTTCACCGTGAGGACGCGGAATGACGTGTACAGATACAAGTTCGCCAACCTTGCTCGCTGCTGCTGCGCCTGCATCGGTAGCTGCTTTGACTGCACCTACATCGCCTCTTACCATAACGGTAACAAGACCGCCGCCAACGTGTACCTTACCGATAAGGTTTACGTTTGCTGCTTTTACCATTGCATCGGCTGCTTCAATAGAACCAACCAAACCTTTTGTTTCTACCATTCCAAGTGCTTGTAATGTTGCCATGAGATTTTCCTCCTAAAAAATAATTATTTATCTTAAGACAATCAATGATTGTCCGACAACCTGTCTAAAATCTTTACCTCTTAACGCCTCCCCTTGTGAGGGGAGGTGCCGACAAAGTCGGCGAAGGGGTAGTTAATCTTGTTTAATTCAGAAAAACAACTACCCGCCCACCGCAAGCGGTCCCCCCTCCCTGACAAGGGAGGGCATTAAACGGTTAATGATTTTAATTACCGAGTCTTTTCAAAATTTCTTTCGTAATCGCTTCTACATCTGCCGCGCTTACATTCGCACTGCCGCTCGCCGGCTTTGCGGTGCTGACAAAGGCACCGGGTGTCGGTGCCGGTACGGCACACGGCTTTTTGGAGTGCACGCGGGATTGTTTGATAATTTCATCATACCCGGCATTAATCTGCTCATTAAAGTGCGCACCGTATACATCACCGCGTGGGGTGTAGGTGCTGCCGGAAGGTGCAGGGGTATAGCCGGCGGTTTTTGCGGGTGCCGGGTTGCTGCCTCTGACCTCTTCCAACTCTTTAATGCCATACGCCACACGGCGAATGTTGATAAGATTGAGCGGGGTGATGTTATCGCTCGTTGCACTGCCGCCCACGGCACCGCAACCCAAGGTGAGTGCCGGTGCAAGCGCGGTGGTGGCACCGGTGCCGCCGAGTGCGCCGGGGGTATTGACAAGTAATCTTGATACCGGTTTTTTGAGTGCAAACTCGCGAATGACATTTTTATCTTGTGAGTGAATGGTCATGGTGTGACCGACACCCTCATTGTAAAGAATTTGCATACATCTTTCGCATGCCGCCTCCCAAGAAGGTTCTGTATAGAATGCCAAAATCGGGCACAGTTTTTCTCTGGAATACGGATTGTCTTTTGCCACCGTGGTCTGCTCGGATACGAGCACGCGAGTACCCTCCGGAATGGAGAAGCCTGCCATATCGGCAATCACTTTGGCGCTCTTACCCACAATTTTCGGGTTCATCGTGCCGTTTGCACGCAAAATGAAGCCGGAGAGTTTTTTCGTTTCTTCCGCATTTAAGAAGTAGCCGCCCTGTTTTTTGACTTCTTCGACCACTTTATCTTTAATACATTTTTCGGTCACAATGCTCTGCTCGGATGCACAGATTGTGCCGTTATCAAAGGTTTTGGAATCAAAAATGCGCTTTACGGCAAGCGGGATGTCTGCCGTTCTCTCAATATATGCGGGACCGTTACCGGGGCCTACGCCGATAGCGGGGTTACCCGAAGAGTAGGCGGCGCGTACCATCGCTTCACCGCCGGTGGCGAGAATCACGCCGATGTCACGGCTTTTTAAGAGTGTATTGGTTGCATCAATCGTGGTAAGAGAAATAGATTGTACAATGTCTGCCGGTGCACCTGCTCTGGTGATGGCTTCACGGATGATTTTAACCGTTTCCAAAATACAGCCCTTTGCATTCGGGTGGGGGCTGATGACGATGGCATTACCGGCTTTAATGGAAATGATGGATTTATACATCGTGGTTGAAGTCGGGTTTGTAGAGGGAATGAGCGCTGCCACAATGCCCATCGGCACGCCGACTTCCATTAAACCGCACTCTTCACATTCTTTAATAATGCCCACGGTTTTCATATCTTTACAATACTCATAGGTAATGGTACTGCCCAGTAAGTTTTTGAGTACCTTATCTTGCCATACGCCGAAGCCGGTTTCATCCACCGCCATTTTTGCAAGGCGTTCCGCCTCGCCGGCACAGGCTTTTGCAATTTCGCAAATGAGTTTATCCACCTTTTCTTGTGAATAGGTGGCAAGCACCTTTTGTGCTTCTTTTGCTTTTGCAATTAAATCTCTTACTTCTTGAATGGATTGTAAATCTCTGTCTAAAGCCATCGTTTTTCTCCTTTAAATATTATCTATTTCTCATCAATTATCATCATTCATAATCTATCGGATTGTCGCACAGTTTACATATGCGCTCGCCGAATGCTTCACACGCCGCTTTACATGCCGACTGCTCACCGGTGAGCAACCCTCCCGCAAAGTTGGTTTCGCTCGGCGGGGCATAGGTGACTTTCAGCTCCACATCCGCCGCTTTAAGCGCCGCATCAAGCCCGCAAATCGCTTCGCTCGGCGGGGCAATTAAATACGCCATCGCCGTGCCCTCCGGCACCTCCGCCTGCGCGGATAAATACGAGCCGGTTCGCGAAATGCACTGTGCAAAGTAAACGACCGAATCATCCGCATTCGCGCTCACAAACGCCGCATCGTTTTCAATGTAACTGACCGCCGCGCTCACACCGCTTTTGACCTCTGCCGGGTCGGGCGAGCCCAAAATGCCGATAAATTCACCGGCATAGGCGGTAGAAGCATTGCCGCTGCCGGCATACATACTTCTCGCATACACCACCGTGCATTGCGCTTTTTTGGTGGCTTCATCGAGTGCCGCGTACGACACATCATCACAATCGGTGGTAATGATGCCCAAAGAATGGATTCCCTCCGGCGCACCGAGTGTTTTGAGCAGCGCCGCATCGGCATTCGGAATGATTTGCACGCTTAGTATTTTGGTTTTTATTTTATCTCCACGCATACAAAGTCCTTATTTCTTTAAATTCACACCGCTTGCTTTGTTCTTCATAATCATATCAATCACTTCGGCAAGGTAGGCACCGGCTTCTACCGGGGTGATACCCCCTTTATGAATGTTGGAAACCACGGTTCTTAAACTCTCGCTCATACCCACTTTGGAACCGTAGGTGATGTAGGCGCTCATACTCTCGGCAGTACCGAGGCCCGGGCGCTCGCCGATTAAAATACAGGTTACTTTAGAGCCGAGCAGTTCGCCGGCTTGGTCCATACACGCCACTCTGCCGAATTTCACAAAGAAGGGGGTGCCAACGCTGTAACCGAGGGCTTTGACACCGTCCATCACCGCGGGGAGCACATTTTTGATATTCGCCTCAATCGCTTTGGAACTCAAACCGTCCGACACAATGAACTGCACATCGGGGTTAGGGGTGCAGTGCGCTTTAATTTCCGCCGCCGTTTTTTCATCAAACTTTCTGCCAAGGTCGGGGCGGGTTAAGTGCTCGTTGCGGTCGTGGCAACAGGTTTGCACACTAAAGAGGTTCATCTCTTTGATTAAGCCCTCATCCACATCGGCAAATACCGAGTCTCTTGCCGCCGCATGGTCGGCACGCAGGGCAAGGTAAGTTTTGGTTTTAAGCCTGGCGCCGGCTTTGCCTACACCGATTCTTGCCGGTGTTTTGGAGAGCATTCTCTGCAACCCGTCAGGGTCGGCAGGGTTCTCTAACAGCGGGCGGTGCTTTACTTCGGGTGAAGCAATATCTTCAATATCCGAAAAAGCGGTATTATCTGCCGGCGCGGGGGTGTTTGCCGCCTGTACGGAAGTTTGCACTGCCGCACTCACTGCCGCCTCATTCACACTGCCGCTTTGCAGGGCGCCGCTTTCTCCCAGCTGTGCCATCACGGCTTTTACGATGCTGTCAATTTGGTTATTGTTCATATATAAAGTACCTCGGATGTAACAATATATCGGATGAAAGTTTTTGTATTAGTGTTTTAAGAAAACAGTCGGGTCACCGGCTTTGGCAGTCAGCCTGCCATTTTCATAAAAGCCCATTTTTTCAAGCCACTGTTCAAACTCTTTAATCGGGTGCAAGCCTAAAATTTCACGCAACGCCGCTGTATCGTGATAGGCGTTGGTTTGGTAGTTGAGCATGACATCATCGCTCGACGGCACACCTAAAATATAGTTAATGCCGCACGATGCCAAGAGCAGGGACAGGTTTTCAATATCATTTTGGTCCGCCATCATATGGTTGGTGTAACAGCAGTCACACCCCATCGGGATGCCGGAAAGCTTACCCATAAAGTGGTCTTCAAGACCGGCGCGAATCACCTGGCGGGAATCATACAAATATTCGGGACCGATAAAGCCGACTACCGTATTGACCATAAAGGGTTGGAACTCTCTGGCAAAACCGTAGCACCTGGCTTCCATCGTGACCTGGTCGGCACCGAAGTGCGCATCACTCGAAAGCTCGGAACCCTGACCGGTTTCAAAATACATTACATTCGGTCCGGTTGCCGTGCCTTCGGTCAACATCAAGTGTCTGGCTTCGCGCACAATATCGGTCGTGAAACCGAATGCCTCATTACCCTTTTGGCTGCCGGCGATGGATTGGAATATCATATCGCACGGTGCGCCGCGTTTGACCGCTTCAATTTGGGTGGTAATATGCCCTAACACACAAATTTGTGTGGGAATTTCAAATTCATTTTTTACTTCATCAAAGCGTTTTAGCACTTCGCTTAAAGAAGAAATGGTATCGTTAACGGGGTTTAAGCCTAAGAGCGCATCGCCGCAACCGTAACTCAAGCCTTCAAACAGGGAAGCGGTAATACCGTCCGGATTGTCGGTGGTGTGGTTGGGCTGCAAGCGGGTAGACAGGCAACCGCGCTTGCCGATGGTGGTGTTGCAGTGTGCCGTTACGCGCACTTTGTTGGCACCGTAAATCAGGTCGAGGTTGCTCATCAGTTTACATACACCGGCAATCACTTCACTCGTAAGCCCTCTTGAAAGGCGACGAATATCCTCCTCCGTCGTATTCAAATCCAAGATATATTCACGCAACTGCGCCATGGTCCAGTTTTTGATTTCACCGTAAATCTTTTCGTTTAAAGAGTCTTGATTGAGCCTTGTGACATCGTCTTCTTCATACGGCACGACCGGGTTTTCACGCAAATCGCTCACCAAGAGGTTAGAGAGTACCTCTTTGGCGGCAATGCGCTCCGAATCGTTTGCGGCAGCCACGCCGGCAAGAATGTCACCGCTTTTTTCTTCATTTGCCTTTGCGAGTACATCCTTTACATCTTTAAACTCGTAAGTTTTACCTAAAATAACTGTTTTTAATCTCAAGGCGAAAACCTCCGTTTTATGTATCTGAAAATATCTTTTTATCCGAAAATGAGTGTTTTAACAACGACCGGAATCACCAATCCGTCCATCAGCGGTTTGCCGAGGTCAACAAAGTCTCCATCTTCCACATCAATGGAATCTACACAAATAATGTCGCGCTTGTCGCCGAATTCGGCATTGATTGCCTGCCCGAGGGCTTTGGCAATGTCACATTCCGTAACAATGAGCATCGGCTCACCTTGTTTAAGCGTTTCATCAAGTGCGGTGCCGATACACTTTGCACAGCGGCGGGTAGCGAGGTACGAGGGGTTGCGCTCGCCCTCAAAAGAGAGCACAAGGCGCTCGGTATCGCTCTGCTCCATAAACCAGCGCAGTTTCTCTTTTAAAAACGCCACATCGCCTGCAAAGAGTTTCTCTTGCTCGGCACGATCTAATTTAAGCACCGGTGCATTTTTTATCGGCAAAATATTTTCCGCATACGAAATGGTGCTGCCCGAAATGGATGTGGTATAGGTGCCCGCACCCACCACGGTGGCACGAATGGTCTCTTTCGCTTTAATTAAGTTAAAATCGCTGTATAAACGCCCTTGTCGGAACGCTTTGCCCAAGTGCACGCCGATGTCGCCATAGGCGAGGGGTTCGCGGTCGGAATTATAAATACAATCTGCCACACCGCCCGAAAAGCAAACCGCGCGTATCGGCTTTTCAATTCTAAGCGGGGTACTGCCGGCGGTGACCACACTTTCGGCAAGCGGGCTTTTTTCATAAATGCCGAGTGCCTGCTCGGTGAGGTTAACCATTTCGGCACACAGGGCGTTTAACGCCTGCTCGTTTGTGGTTCTGCCCTCTTCTAAACCGAGCGATAATTTATCGGAAATTTTTTGTGCGGTGGGGCTGACATAACTGACATTGTAACTTTTATCTACTTTGACCAGCCTGCCGCCGATATCGAGGCAACCTTTTGCGACTACCTTGCCGCTGTCAAACACCACAATGTTGGTGGTGCCGCCGCCGATGTCTAAATTCACTGCCACACAGGCATACTCTTCGGAATAACTTTGGGCGCCGCTGCCTTTGCCGGCAATCACGCTCTCTAAATCGGGACCTGCGGTAGAAACCACAAATTCACCCGCGAAAGACGAAAGTTTTGAGAGCACCACGGCACTGTTTTCTTTGCGGGCGCTCTCGCCCGTAATAATCACGGCACCGGTTTGGGTATCCTGCGGGGTGAAACCGGCTTTTTCAAATTCTTTTTGCACAATGTCGCGCACTTTGTCGCCATCAATCAAATATGAATTAATGAGCGGTGTGATGTAAATATCGCTTTTGTAAATGACTTCTTTATCGGTAATGGAAACGTGGGGGACAGAGAAAAAACCTGCCGTGTTTTCCATTGCAATGCGACTGAAAATCACTTGTGTGGTAGAGGTGCCTATGTCTATGCCGACGCTGAGAATACTGTTATCCACCTGCACACCTCTCTCCAACTTTAGATAATGATACTTATTAAGTATAACATTATAATATAAAAAAAGCAATACATCTTGTGAAAAATATTTTCAGGGCTACTAAATGTTGATAAATTCTAATTTACGCCACCCCTTGTGGTGGCTAAATTAGAATTTAAGCTGTTAGCTGTTAGCTGATAGCCGATAGCGAGAGGGTGGGACACCCACACCCGATTTGTATATCTCTCCCTCCGTCACGCCTACGGCGTGCCACCTCCCTCGACAGAGGGAGGCTTAAAAAGTGCGTATCTATACGGTTTTTTAATACTTATATTTTTATGTATATTAACCCACCGTTTCATTAGAGCGAAGCGGAACAAGTGCGAATGTGTCGCCCAATCGCTAACCGCTAACTGCTGCCTGCTATCTGCTT
>CADBJA010000015.1 GCA_902794945.1 Oscillospiraceae bacterium | reverse complement strand
ACTAACATCTCTAATACCCCTTTGGAAACCCCCGAAACTTTCCGAAGCACACAGAATTTTCAAACGCTTTGCTGTTGAAAATTTGATCTGCGTGCTTCTATCTCTCATCTGCTTGCAAAGAACACAAAATTTTATAATTTTTGTGTTATATTAAATTATTTATGACTTCACGGTTTTAGGAAAAGAGCCGGCTGATTGTGTAGTGTTGACCGTTCTTTTTGTTCGTGATATAATAATATATTATAATATCGGGAGGCAGATATGAAAAAAACAATCAGTATCCTTTTAATAATCGCTTTGTTTGCTACAGCATTCCCTTTTTATTCCTCTGCAGCGGAACTGCCCGAAAGCGGCGATATGGGTGAAAGTGTTTACTTCACTTTCGATAAAGAGAGCGGGTTATTAACCCTTTCCGGAACAGGGGAAAGCTGTACAGGCTCTTTTTCAGGCAACCAAAGCATTACGCGTGTCGTGATTAAAGAAGGATTTACTACTATCCCTTCCCGATTTTTTATGTTCTGTAAAAATCTCACTTCCGTTGAACTGCCGAGCACATTAACCGCCATTGGTGAAAACGCTTTTCGAGAAACAAGAATTGTATCCGTAACATTGCAAAAAGAGTTGTCTTTCATTAGACAAAACGCTTTTTTAAACAGCAGTCTGAAATATATCAATTATACCGGCTCCGCTAACGATTGGAAAAAAATCAAAATTGAAAAAGATGTGATTCGTTATAATGAATTCGGGTATGATGATACCGGCTGGTTTTGGTTTGAAGACCAATATATGCCGAATACTGCCTGCAGTGCTGTTTTACACTTTGAATATAATCCGGCACTGTCACACTCTTATACCGGCACACGCGTTATACCTGCTACCGGCTACCGCCTTGGATACACACTGCACCAATGCACTTGCGGCAAACAGGCAAAAAGCGATTACGTCCGCCCCGCCGGTGTCAAAGTAAACCTGCGATACACCGCGCGCAGTGAAAATGCCGTAAAACTTACTTGGAACAGTGTGCCCGGTGTTGACGGATATCAGTTGAGTATTTTCGGGGGAAGATTAGACAAAACAATCAATGTTAAAACAAATTCTTATCTTTTCAAAAATCTTTCTCCGGCTACCTGTTATTATT
The DNA here is from genome assembly GCA_902794945.1 of Oscillospiraceae bacterium. Classification (GTDB taxonomy): domain Bacteria; phylum Bacillota; class Clostridia; order Oscillospirales; family Acutalibacteraceae; genus RUG714. The sequence goes on along the minus strand of CADBJA010000015.1, from coordinate 13,739 downwards.
ATTCCGTACGCTTTTATAAGAAAGCCGATAACGGATTAAATTATTCAAGCCCGTGGAGTAAATCACTGTGTGCGCCAACATTACCGCATGCAAGCTATGTGCAAAAATTTATTCCTGCCAAAAATACTATCGGCACAGTCTGGAAACAGGTAAACGGAGTAACCGGCTACCAATTGCAAATTGCCACTAAAGCGAATTTCTCAAACGCTCGCACTTACACTTTCACCGGTGCTAAAACACTCAAGTATGCGTTTAAACATCTTTCGCCCAAAACACTGTATTTCATCCGAATCCGCTCGTACAGCTTTATGGATGAAACCAACCATTTTTCTGTATGGAGCCGAACATATAAAGTAAAAACCAAGTAATATACAAAAGTAACAACGGTGCATATAACGCACCGTTGTTACTTTTTAACTGCTAATGTTATGCGCAAAAGGGGCTGTGTTTTTTCAGCCCCTTTGATACATTATTTTCTTGTAACATTTTCACCGTAAATGGTGGTCCAGTCGTTTTTCATGGAAACAGCGGTGTAACCGTTTTCTGCACAGGTTTTGCGCATTTTTTCCGCCTTTTCGGGATTGCCGTTTTCACGCACGGTATCATCACAACAAAGCATAAATGCCGCGCTCTTGTACGGGTTATCGTCAAGCACATAGTTTGCCATTGCCGCATCACCCGAGCTGTTGCCGAAAGAGAGCACCGGTTGTTCGCCGATTTCCTGTTGAATGACGGAGACTTTGTTCATCTTTAAGTTTTTGATGATGAACTCGCCGCCGGTAATCAGTTCATCCTCTTTTTCATAGGTGTAATCCAAACCGTCTTCTTTGCCCTGGTTGCTGGCAACCAAACTTTCATCCGAACCAATCATTTGGCTACGGGGAATGTTGACGGTACCCTCTGCCAAACCGCGGGTAATCAAACGGTCTGTACCGCTGACAATGTAAACTTTAAACCCGTTTGCCTGCAAGTAATCCACCACCTGCAACATCGGTTTGTAGAAGGCTTCACCGTTGGTCATATTGTTGTAACTTTCCATCGGCGTATTGCGGTAGTCTTTGACATACTTGTCAAACTCATCGGTGGTCATCCCCTTAAAGGCGGTTGCCACGGCAGTGCCGTGTTTGATATCCATACCCTCTGGGTATTCGCCGGTTTCAAAATAGGTTTTGATTTCTGCCGCGGTTGCCTTTTCCGCTTCGCTCGCCTTATCTTTATAAGTCGGATCCTCCATCACTCTGTGGTAGAGCAATTTGTGGTCAAAGTAACCGGGGTCGGTTTCGCAACACAAAGTACCGTCCATATCAAACACCGCAATGCGGTTTTCGACCGGAATAAAGTCTTTAGAACCCTCGGTGGTAATGGCTTTTATGTACTCTGTGAGTTCTTTTTTGAGCGGTGCTTCCTCTTTCCATAAAGAAAGGGCATCTGCTTCGTTGCTCTGCTCGACAACCTGTGCCGCCGATGTCTGTGTATCTGCCGCCTTTTTAGTGAGCGGTGCAAAGAAATACAGGCAGGTCATCACGACAAGTGCCACTGCCAACACGCCCGATACAATTTGCCATGTTTTGGCAGGTTTTTTGATTTGTTCTTCCATACTTTCACCTCGTTGAGTAATATAATGTATATATTATATTATAAAGAGAGGGTGTTTTCAAGTCAGATTTTAGATAGTGCAGAATGCGGAATACGGAATACGGAATTAATGGTGGCGCACTTTGTGCGCTGATTCTATCAATCAAGGAACCGTCCCCTGATTGGGGAAGGGTGGAGGGTGGAGGGTGGAGGGTGGAGGGTGGAGGGTGAAGAGTGGAGTTAAGGTGGCAACGCGGTGCGTTGCATTGCATAAGACAGGGAACATCCGAGACCACTGAAAAAGTAAATTTTTGTGTCATTTTGAGGCAAAGCCGAAGAATCTAATCCTTTATTTATAGGATTTTTCGCTACGCTCAAAATGACAAATTTAGATTTTTCGGACTTTTTCAGTGGTTTCGAACATCCCCTGCTTTGTGCTTTGTGACAAAAGGATTTGATTTAATAATTATTGACGAACAATAAAATATTGTTATATAATATTTATATCAAAAATCAGGAGATATAAAATGCCTATTATTCCTTTATCATGCCCCTCTTGCGGCTCAAATTTAACTGTTGATAGTGAAAAAGATGCCGCCATTTGCAAATTTTGCGGAAAACCTTATATCGTAAAAGATGCTATTATTAATAATTATATCAATATGCATATCGGGCAAGCTACAATCAACGCGAACAGTATCAATCTCATAACGCAAAAAGACTTCGATATTCAAGCCGGAACCCTTCTTAAATACACAGGTGAAAAGCAGGTTATATCTATACCGGAAACGGTTACTGCTATTGGTGATGAGGTGTTCTCGGGTTTAAATATAAAAAGTGTTATTATACCCGATACGGTTATTTCAATAGGTGTCGGCGCGTTTAAATATTGTAAAGAACTTAAAAAAGTAGTCATTCCGGATAGTGTTACGGAAATAGGCGCAAACGCTTTTCAATCTTCCGGCATTGAAGAAATTAAACTGTCAAATAATCTGCGCCTTATTCGACCTGAAACTTTTAAATCTTGTATTCATCTAAAAAGCATCACAATACCTGAAAGCATATCACGAATTGATATGATGGCTTTTTCATCGTGCCTTTGTTTAAAGGAAGTTAATATTCCTGAAAATACAGTTATTGGCTTAAAAGCATTTTCTACTACACCCTTTTGGAAAGAAAAATGCCAACAGTGCGGAAGAGAACTTGTTGAAGCCCCGTTTGTTGACAAAATGCGAGGATTTAAAAAAAGTTGCACCGCTTGCGGATTAGTATATAAGTAATTTTTTTCAACAAAAAAGATGAAACAGAACGCCGTATGATTTTATTTATACACAACAAATGAAAGAAACCGGGAGGACGGTTCTCTATCTTGCGAAATAAAAACAAGGAATAGAACCGTCCCCTTCCCTCGATTTTGTGTTTTTGCCAATCGGCACTTGGAGTATCGACATACGCCTCAGCGTGCCGATTGACAAATTTTAGCTCACTCCTTCGACCTCTGCCTTTTACAGCGTTAGCCCGCCTTCTTTCAACTCTTGAATATTAAATACGATAATGATAAAATAAAAAAGACAAGTATCGTTTAACTACCGCGCTTACTTGCGTATACTGTTTGAATGATATTCGGTAACAGGTGAAACCTGTATTATGGTTTCGGCTGCTCCGTTTTTATGAAAAGAGGAAAGAAAAATGAAAAAAATAATTTCTGTATTTCTTATTATCGGTATCTTGTTTACCATATTTTCCGTAACTGCCTTTGCCGATACGGATATTCTGCCGGAAAGCGGAACTCTGTGTGAAAATATACACTATACCTTTGAAAAAGACAGCGGTTTGCTGACACTTTCGGGGACAGGAGAGATAAATGTGTCGCAATACGCAAAGAATCCCTCCTTTACTAATCACCCGGAAATCAAACATGTTGTTTTTAGTGATGGCTATCGCCATATTACTTCGTTGTTGTTTGATAATTGTGAAAATCTAATTAGCGTTTTCATTCCGAGCACTGTTGTTAAAATTGATGTTGCCTTTTTTAACTGTAATAGTTTATCAAGTATTACTGTAGATAAAAATAATACGGTTTATGATAGTAGAAATCAGTGCAATGCGATTATTGAAACAGCCTCCAACACCTTATGGACTGCGTGTAAAAACACTTCCATCCCCAACACAATCACCTCAATTGCCCAATCGGCATTTTACACCTGCCAAGAATGGGAACATGTGGTGATTCCCGATAGTATTACAACGATTCCAAAAAATTTTTTTCAATATAGAAAACTACATGCAATCACCCTTCCGAAAACTTTAAAATTTATTGGCGAAAATGCATTTTATGAATCCGGTTTAAAGTTTGTCTATTATGAAGGCGATGTGAATAACTGGAAAAACATTAAAATTGAAAAAGATTTTATACCATATAGTATCGATGAAACCAACGTATGGTTTGAGCCCATTCTTGACACAAGGTCTCTGCCAAACACTGTAAACAATACTATACTTCATTTTAATTATAACCCATCTTTAAATCACAAGTACAGTTCTGCAAGAATAGTAGCGCCTACCGGCAACGAGGTCGGCTACACCTGGTATCGTTGCACCTGCGGTGAAATTGCAAAAACTGATTTCAAAGCGCCGACAGGGGTAAGGGTGAATTTAAGATATACCGCACGCAGTGAAACCGCCGTGAAACTCACATGGAATCCTGTACCCGGCGTTGACGGATACCAGTTGAGTATTTACGGGGGAAGATTAGACAAAACAATCAATGTGAAAACAAATTCTTACCTGCTCAAAAACCTTTCGCCGGCTACCTGTTATTATTTTACCGTACGGTTTTATAAGAAAGCCGATAACGGATTAAACTACTCGAGCCGGTGGAGTAAATCACTATGTGTACCGACATTGCCGCACAAAAGTTATGTGCAAAAATTTATTCCCGCAAAAAACACCATTGGCGCGATTTGGAAGCAGGTAGACGGTGTGACCGGCTATCAAATTCAAGTCGGCAAAAAAGCAAATTTTTCGGATGCAAGAACATACACTTTCACAGGGGCAAAAACACTTAAATATACCTTTAAAAAACTGACCCCTAAAACAGGCTACTATTTTAGAATAAGAACCTTTAAGTTTATGGATGAAAGTTATCACTTCTCTCTGTGGAGCAGAACTTATAAGGTAAAAACCAAATAACAGCATCATCCCCGTGAGGAATAGCCTCACGGGGATGATTATTTTAAAACCGCTGCGAAAATATATTGTTCATGCCGACGAATATGAGTAAAAAAACAACAGAGCGAAGCGGAACGGGTGAGGGCAGAGCCCTCCCGCCACTCTTCTCTCTTCTCTTTTCTCTCTTCTCTAAAAAAATAAGGAGATTGCCGAAGCAATCTCCTGTATTTTTTTACTTTCCTCTTGCTACATAGCTTGTGTGCAGTAACTCATGTGCCTTATGGCTATTGGGTTTGCCGAGGTATTCATCATAAAGTTTGATGATTTCCGGATTCTTGTGAGACTTACGAAGGGTAGCGGCTTCATCTGCCTTATACAGAGCAGAGGCTCTGACTGCCTTGTAGTCGGTGAAGTTTTTCACCTTTGCCGGAATAATCGGCTGACCGCCGCCGTTGACACAACCGCCGGGGCAACCCATAATCTCAATAAAGTGATAATCGGCTTCGCCCTTTTGGATTTTATCCATTAACACTGCGGCATTCTTGGCGCCGGAAGCAACGGCAACTTTCACATCCATACCGCCAACATGGTAAGTGGCTTCTTTGATGCCTGCGGTACCGCGCACTTCTTTATAATCTACGCTATCAAGGTCTTTGCCCTCAAGCACATCGGCAGCGGTTCTGAGTGCTGCTTCCATTACACCGCCGGTAGCGCCGAAGATAACAGCTGCGCCGGTATCTTCACCGAGAGGATTGTCAAACGCTTCATCGGGAAGGGAGACGAAGTTCAGACCCACTCTCTCAATCATAGAAGCAAGCTCACGGGTGGTGATGGAAATATCTACATCCTGCAAGCCTTCGCCTGCGCCGTCTTCATCATCTCTGTTAATCTCAAACTTCTTGGCAACGCAAGGCATAACGGATACGCTGACAATGTTTTTCGGGTCAATGCCCTGTTTCTCAGCCCAGTAAGATTTGGTAATCGCACCCTGCATGGTCTGCGGGCTCTTACAGGTGGAAAGATGCGGGATTAAATCCGGATAATAATGCTCTAAGAATTTTACCCAACCGGGGGAGCAGGAAGTAATCATCGGCAATACGCCGCCGTTTTGCACTCTGTCAAGGAACTCGTGTGCTTCTTCCATAATGGTAAGGTCTGCACCGAAGTCGGTATCGAACACTTTGTCAAAACCGAGCCTACGCAGTGCAGCAACCATTTTGCCCTCTACATTGGTGCCCATTTCAAAGCCGAACTCTTCGCCGAGCGCCGCTCTGACTGCCGGTGCGGTTTGCACCACAACCACCTTTTCGGGGTCTGCCAAGGCTTCAAACACTCTGTCGGTATCGTCCTTTTCACGCAGAGCGCCCACGGGGCAGTTCACAATACACTGGCCGCAAGCGATACACGCAACGGAATTTAACGGTTGCTCAAACGCACAGCCGATATGGGTATCAAAACCTCTTGCGTTGGCGCCGATAACGCCTGCATACTGCTCTTGGCATGCAGCCACACAACGGCGGCAAAGCACGCACTTGTTATTATCTCTGACAAGCCACCGGGTAGCATCTATGTCATAAGTCGGTCTGTCACCGTCAAAGTGGGCAGCATCCTCTACGCCGAGTTCACGGCACAAAGTTTGCAATTCGCACTTGCCGGAGCGAGAGCAGCTTAAGCACTTTCTGTCGTGGGTAGAAAGGATTAATTCGAGAGTGGTTTTTCTGGATTCAATCACTTTCGGGGAATTGGTAATCACTTCCATACCCTCATTCACGGGGTATACGCAAGCGGCAACAAGGCTTCTTGCGCCCTTGACTTCTACCACGCACATACGGCAAGCACCGATTTCATTCATATCCTTCATATAGCAAAGGGTCGGAATATCGATACCGGCTAATTTGCAGGCTTCAATAATGGTGGAACCTGCCGGCACGCTCATGGGCATGCCATTAATTTTAATATTTACATTTTCCATAATAGACATGCTCCTTTATTATTCTCTAACGATAGCACCGAACTTACAGTTGTTCAGGCACACGCCGCACTTAATGCACTTTTCTTGGTCAATTTCGTGGACTTCACGCACTTTGCCGTTGATGGCGTTGACCGGGCAATTTCTTGCGCAAAGGGTACAACCCTTACACTTATCCGGCACAATCTTGATTTGCACAAGATTCTTACAAACGCCTGCCGGGCACTTCTTATCTACCACATGCGCCTCATACTCATCTCTAAAGTTTTTGAGGGTGGAAAGTACCGGGTTCGGTGCTGTTTGACCGAGACCGCACAGTGAATTTTCTTTAATGTAGTAGCAAAGCGCTTCGAGTTTGTCAAGGTCCTCTAAAGTGCCTTTACCGTCCGTAATCTTATTGAGAATTTCAAGGAGCCTTCTGGTACCCACACGGCACGGTGTGCACTTACCGCAAGATTCATCTACCGTAAATTCGAGGAAGAATTTTGCAATATCGACCATACAGGAAGTATCGTCCATAACAATCAAACCGCCGGAACCCATCATGGAGCCGATGGCGATGAGGTTATCATAGTCAATCGGTACATCGAGGTTCTCTTTGGTGATACAACCGCCGGAGGGACCGCCGGTCTGTGCCGCTTTAAACTCTCTGCCGTTGGGAATACCGCCGCCGATTTCGTAAACGATTTCGCGCAGGGTGGTACCCATCGGGATTTCCACAAGACCTGTGTTGTTGATTTTACCGCCGAGCGCAAATACCTTGGTACCCTTGCTCTTTTCGGTACCCATGGAAGCAAACCACTCGGCACCCTTTAAGATGATTTGCGGAATGTTGGCATAGGTTTCCACGTTGTTGATGATAGAAGGCTTGCCGTAAAGACCTTTGACTGCCGGGAACGGCGGACGCGGACGGGGCTCACCTCTGTTACCCTCAATAGAAGTTAAGAGGGCAGTTTCCTCACCGCAAACGAAAGCGCCTGCGCCGAGTCTGATATGAATATCGAAGCAGAAATCCGTGCCGAAAATGTTATCGCCTAAAAGCCCGTATTCATGTGCCTGGTCAATTGCGATTTTTAATCTTTCTACCGCAATCGGATACTCGGCACGCACATAGATATAACCCCGGCTTGCACCGATGGCATAACCGGCAATTGCCATTGCCTCTAATACGGCGTGGGGGTCACCCTCTAATACGGAACGGTCCATAAAGGCACCCGGGTCACCTTCGTCGGCATTACAGCAAACATACTTTTGGTCTGCCTGGTTTGCCGCGGCAAACATCCACTTTCTGCCGGTCGGGAAACCGCCGCCGCCTCTGCCGCGTAAGCCGGAAGCGAGAATGGTGTCGATCACCTCTTGCGGGGTCATTTCGGTAAGCACTTTACCGAGAGCGGCATAACCGTCCATCGCGATGTATTCATCAATCACTTCGGGGTTGATGACACCGCAGTTACGCAGTGCAACTCTCTTTTGCTTTGCATAGAACTGGGTTTCTTTTAACGATTTAATCGTATCTTCCTGCACGGTCTCTTGATAGAGAAGGCGGGTTACGATTCTACCTTTGAGAAGGTGCTCTTCTACGATTTCGGGAACATCTTCCACCTTTACCATAGAGTAGAAAGAGCCTTCCGGATAAACTACCATAATCGGACCTAATGCACAAAGTCCGAAACAGCCTGTACGGATGACATTGACTTCCTTGTCAAGATCTTTAGCTTTGAGCTCTTCGTTGAGCTTTTCAATAATCTTGTCCGAATGGGAGGAAGTACAACCGGTGCCGCCGCAGACTAATACTGTTGAACGATACATCTGTTTTCCTCCTTATTCGCTGTATTTACCGATGGTGTACTCGGTAACAACATTTCTGTTCACTAAGTGGTCATTGACTACTCTGATTGCCTTTTCGGCATCCATTTTTACATATGTAACCTTTTCTTCACCCGGTACTATCACTTCTACCACGGGTTCGTATTGGCAAATGCCGATACAACCGGTTTGGGTAACGGTTACATTCTCAAGCCCTCTTTTGGCGCACTCTTCCACGAATGCGTTGAGAACCGGGCGCGCACCTGCCGCAATACCGCAGGTAGCCATACCAACGAGAACGCGAATGTTATCATCATTCTCGTTTCTGATATTCAGCTGTGTTCTTGCTTTATCTCTGATTGCCTGAAGCTCAGCTAATGATTTCATTGGTCTATACCTCCAAATAAGTCTTTTTCATTTTCTTCCAAAAAGGAACTGATCCATAGCGCTACATCGGGATTGTTGAGCGGCACATCGCCGAGCATATCCCGCATTTGCCTGGTATCAAGCGTATACTGCTTCTCATTCACTTGCCTTTTGTACACAATATCCATATCGGGATTTGAGTTAATTAAAAGGCTAATGGTGGAGTTCATATCTCCAAGCGGTGTCATATCCACATTGTCGGTGTGAAAGGTCGCCGCTGTCACGGTGCCTTTGCCGAGGGTGGATGTGATGGAAAAATCGCCGCCGGTTTGCTCTGCCGCCATTTTAAACAGCGGTACCCCCAACCCGACTTTACGGGTGGTTCTGGTGGTGAAAAACGGGTCGGTCACCGCAGCGATTTGCTCCTCACTCATGCCCTTGCCGTTATCTTCCACCTCTAAAGTGAGGGTGTGCTCCGCGGTGTTTTCGGTGCAGCGGATTTCAATCACCGTTGCCTCGGCACGCACGGAATTTTGCGCAATATCCATTATATTCAGTGAAAGTTCTCTCATACTGCTCCTTATTTATACTGCTTAAGTATGCCCTCTACATCGCTTGTTTCAAGTCTGCCGTACACTTCGTCGTTAATGGTCATAACGGGGGCAAGACCGCAAGCACCGATGCAACGGCAGGCAGAAAGTGAAAACTTACCGTCGTCCGTACATTCGTCTGCTCCGATACCGAGCTGTTCCGAAAGACTGTCGAGAATTTTTTGAGCACCTTTTACATAGCAAGCGGTACCTAAGCACACGCTGATGTCGTACTCACCTTTGGGTGACAATGAGAATTGAGAGTAGAAGGTAGCCACGCCGTAAACTTCTTCAAGCGGCATGCCGAGACCGTCTGCAACAATCTTTTGTACCTCAATGGGCAGGTAACCGTAAATATCTTGCGCTTGTTGAAGCACAGGCATTACAGCACCGGGATCGCCGAGATTTGCCTCGATCACCTTTTTCAGCTCAACCTCTTGTTCAGGGGTTCCCTTGAAGGGGATTTTGCTGATTTTTTTTACCATTTTTTCTTTCCTCCCCGTGCGGCGAACCGCACAAATTAAAATATTTATTCAAAAAATTTAAAACGTGTTTAGTGCTCTCATCGGGATGATTGCATTCAAGAGGTTTAAATTTCTTATACGATATTACGCTTCGCGCAAATGTAGAATGTAAAATGTAGAATGAAAAATGTAGAATGTAGAATTGCGGAAGGGCTCTGCCCTTACCCGATTTAAATGCAAGGCATGGCCTTGCCACAACCATTCTTCTTTCTTCTTTTTTATTTCTTCTTTCGGGCGGATGATATCCGCCCCTACTTGTGCCTTGTGCCTTATAGCTTGTGCCTTACCGATTATTTTGCCCTTGCGGCAAAATAATCAATCACCGCCTGCGGGGTCAGTTCCGGCAGGTCAATCGTGTTTTTGGCATCTTTCATATTTTCAAGGTAGTGGGCATCGGAAGATTGCATTAACTCCACGCCGTCTACCGAATACATCTTTTTCAAAAACGCTTCATCGGCATCGTAACTGATACCGGCGAAGCCGTGGTTACACTCGGGGGTCAGGTCGCCCAGCACAGCGGTGATAGAGTAGGAATCTCTATCAATATGCGCGGGGTATACAAAACCGCCGAAACTTTTCACAAGCTCATATGCCTGCTCCACGCTGATTTCACTTGCCATAATGAGCAAGTCGCTTTCTTCACCGATAATTTCATCTGCCGCATTCATCTTTAACTGCCTGCCGTAAATTTCGGGGCGGTTTTGGATGTTTGCCGTGTGCTCTCTCACATACGCCGAAAAACGCAATGCTTTGTGGAGGTCGGGGAACAGGCACACCATATGAATATCTTCACTCGTGCTCAGTTCCATGCCGGGGACCACACACAACCCTTCTCTCGCGCCGACTTCCATCACCGCGGGGCAATTCTCGCAGGTGTTGTGGTCGGTGAGGGCAATCACATCGAGCCCCAACAATTTCGCCATACCGACAATGTTATTCGGCGTCATATCTTCATCCCCGCAGGGGGACAGGCATGAGTGAAGGTGAAAATCGTAATAATACTTCATTATAACAGCTCTGCCACTTTAACCGACATTTCAAAAGCATTTAAATCGGTTGAGTAAATCGGCACATTTTGCATTTCGGCTCTCTGCCTGGCATCTTCATCAAGCGGTGCATTCTCCGTAAGCACAATGCAAGCGCAATCGGCAAGGGTGGCGACCGCAACAGCATTGATATTGCCCATTACCGTTAACCAAACGCTGCCCTCTTTGGCTCTGCCCATCACCCAACTTAACAAATCGCCCGCGTAACAGGTTAAGACCTCGTTTTGGTCGCCCCCGATACCGGCAAGCGGTTTGAGATGTAATTGATTTGCCAATTCGTTAACTGTCATCTTCTACTCCTAATTGTGAGAGCGCTTTGGCTGCTTTTTTCACCTTATCTTTCAATATGAAGATGCATTCGCTCTCGTTTACTTTGCCTTTGACTACATCTTCCGCAAATGCTTTGCAGGTGGGGGAACCGCAAGAGCCGCAGTCAATGCCGGGCAACCTGGTGCGCAGTTCCTCAATTTCGCTCAACATCGTCACCGCCTGCTCCATATCTTCGGAAAGTTTCATCGCAGGCACATACTCTAACGCCTGTGTCCAACTAATCATCTGATTCATGGAGTGTTCGTAGTGATTTTGAGACTCCGGTAAAAATTTATTTAAACGCTGAATGCGCGCTTTGGCTATGTAGGGATTTTCCACACACAACACGCCGCCCACGCAACCGCCGTTGCAGGCATTGAGTTCTATAAAATCAACATCCTGTATGCGTTCATCTTCTAACTGCTCAAGCACATTAATCACATTCTCGATACCGTCTGCCGCCAAATACCTGTCTTCCACCGCGCCCTTGCTCTCGCCGCCGCTCGTTGCCCAGCGCACGCCGGTCATACCGCTTTTGGCGATTTTTTCAAGGTGGTTAATATCGACTTCTTTATCCATTGCTTCGGAAAGCCTCGGGTAAATTTTGGCGATGGAAATTGCACCGTCTACCCACGAGCGGGCGGAGCCGATTGGTGCCGCAAAATCGGTTACCTTTGCGGGGCAGGGGGTGATGAAGAACACACCCACTTTTTCCATCGGCACACCGTGTTTTTCGCTAAACTCGGTTTTGGCGATGCGGGCGGTCACCTCCATCGGCGCTTTAATCGGCAATACATTGTCAATCAAACTCGGGAAGCGTTGGCGGATGAGCCTGACCACGGCAGGGCAGGCGGATGAAATCACCGGCAGGCGCAGTTTGTTTTCGGCAAGCATACGCTTGGTCACATCCGTGACAACTTCGGCACCTCTGGAGACTTCATACACATCGTCAAACCCCATTTTTTTCAGACCGTTTAAGACAATGTCAATATCATCTAAATGATTGAACTGCCCGAACAGTGCCGGTGCCGGAATGGCAACCTTGTATTCCCAGTTATCGAGTGCGGCAAGGCGGGTGGAATGTGCCCGCTTGGCACCTTTCGAACACACGCGAATGCACTCACCGCAGTCAATACAACGCTGCGCGCTGATTTGCGCTTTCCCGTTGCGCACGCGAATTGCCTCGGTCGGGCAACGCTTGATGCAGGTGGTGCAACCGATACATTTATCTTTTTCAAGTGCTACAGAATGAAAAAATACATTCATGGACTACTCTTCTTTCAAAAATTCACTTCGTGAACAGCCGTTCGCCGTTAGCAGTTAGCGAGTGGTGGCTACGCCCTTTCAAAACTATTCACGATTCATTCTTCATTCGGTAAGTCGCAAGACTTACGCTTTAACTACCATCGTAATGGTGGTGCCTTTACCGACTTCGGTTTCAATCTCCATACTGTCGGTATACTTTTTCATATTCGGCAAACCCATGCCGGCGCCGAAGCCCAAACTCCTCACCGCTTCGGGGGCGGTGGACCAACCCTCTTGCATGGCTTTGTCAACATCGGCAATGCCGGGGCCGTGGTCAATAAGTTTTATGGTAACGGCATCGGAAGAAATTTCGACCTCCGCCTCGCCGCCGCCTGCGTGAATGGCAACATTGATTTCGCCCTCATACATCGCGATGGATACCTTACGGATAGCATCGGGATTATAGCCGATTTGGCGCAGTTTCTTTTTGACGGAACCGGACGCCTCGCCTGCTCTTGTGAAATCATCATCGGCAGACGGAATATCATATGTTAATTTTAAACCTGCCATTATATATTACAACCTCCGCGCAATCCTGCATCATAAAGTTTGCCGCAAGCGGTAAACATTCTGTATTTGGATTTGAGAAGGGTTATGCCTCTCTCTTCCGCCAAATCAATAATGGTTTGGTCGGGGGATTTGCCGCGAATAAACACAATGCAGTGCATATCCATCATATCGGCGGTTCTGACAACCTGCGGGTTGACAAGACCGGTTAATAACACCGACTGGTCTTTGACAAATGCGAGCACATCGCTCATCATATCGCTGCCGCAAGCGGAGAGAATCTCGGCATCCATATCCGCCTCGTGCACAATCTCTGCCTCTAAAATATCTACTATGTCATGTACTTTCATATGCTTACCTTTCCGAAAAGCCATATTTTCCTATTTTAATTTAAATAATTTTATATATAATAACATAAAAGTAAAAACAATGCAACATTGTTACGACGGTATTTGCGCGTTTTTTGTTGGTAAATTTGTATGAAATTAACATCTTTTTGACGATTTTCTTTTTTTATGGTATGTTATAGTTGAAAACAGAGGTATGATGATGGACCATTTAAACATTTATA